>NZ_JASAUS010000079.1:0-40818 GCF_029953005.1 Bradyrhizobium sp. Mp27
GGTCGTCAGGCGGTGAAAAGCCGAAGGCAATCCTGTGCGCCTCGTCAGAGCAGATGTGCGGCCACATCAATCGGACTAGAAAAACGCACTCTCACGAATAGGACGGGCTAGGATGGCGGGACTTAAGGTCCTACATAAAAAAAGGGAGCGAAAGCATGGGCGACGTGAGCGTTGGTGTCCTCGATCATTTCAACATCCGGACCCGGAATCTGGCCGAGACGGTCCGCTTCTATGAGGACGTGCTGGGCCTGGAAAAGGGCGCCCGGCCCGATTTCGCCTTCCCGGGGGCCTGGATGTACAGCGAGGGCAAGGCGGTGGTGCACCTCGTCGATATTTCCCCGACCTCGGAGCCACAAAAGCCGGATTCCGGCGTTGTCCACCACGTCGCCTTCGTCAGCCGCGGTTTCGACGGCATGAAGCAGCGGCTGACGTCCAAGGGCATGAAATTCGACTCCCGCCAGGTGCCCGGCGGCGACCTCTGGCAGATCTTCGTCCACGACCCCAACGGGGTCATGATCGAGCTCAATTACGAGGCCGCTGCGGAGCAGGGGGCTGCCCCCGCGGAGATGGCTGACGATATCGGCAGGCAGTAGCCTTTTGCCCGTTTCCGCTCTAATGGGGCATCCTCAAGCCTTGAGCATGATCTGATCGGAAAGCCGCTCCACACTTTTCCGGATCATGCTCTGTTCAGGAGATGCGCTTTGAGCGTGACGCAGCAACAGGTTCTAGACAGCCTCGCCAGGATCAAGTCGCCCCGCGGGGTCGCGCTCACCAATGCCAATGTGCTGAGCGCGATCAGCGCGGCCGACGGCAAGGTGTTCTTCTCGATCAACGTCGATGCCGCCGAGGCGCGGGCCTGGGAATCCGTCCGGGCCGAGGCTGAGGCCGCGGTGCGCGCCATTCCCGGCGTCACCACCGTGATGGTGGCGCTGACCGCCGAGCGCAAGCCGGGTGCCGCACCGCCTCCGCCGCCAACGCCGAGCCGCGGCACGCCGGGCGTGCAGCCGGTCCACGCCCACAAGCCACCGCCGCAGGGCGGCGCCCAATCGCCGATGGCGCGGCAGTCCGAGATTCCGGGTGTCGCCGCCGTGATCGCGGTCGCCTCGGGCAAGGGCGGCGTCGGCAAGTCGACCACCGCGCTCAACCTGGCGCTGGGCCTGCGCGACCTCGGCCTCAAGGTCGGGCTGCTCGATGCCGACATCTACGGCCCCTCGGTGCCGCGGTTGACGGGCCTGCACGAGAAGCCGGCGCTGGACGGCGAGCGCAAGATGATTCCGCTCAAGCGTTTCGGCCTCGCCATCATGTCGATCGGCTTCCTGGTGGAGGAAGAGACCGCGATGATCTGGCGCGGTCCGATGGTGATGTCGGCGGTGACGCAGATGCTGCGCGACGTCGCATGGGGGAGCCTCGACGTGCTCGTCGTCGACATGCCGCCGGGTACCGGCGATGCCCAGCTCACGCTGGCGCAGAACGTGCCGCTCAAGGGCGCCGTGATCGTCTCGACCCCGCAGGACCTGTCCCTGATCGATGCGCGGCGGGGGCTTGCGATGTTCAGGAAGGTCAACGTGCCCGTGCTCGGCATCGTCGAGAACATGAGCTACTTCCAGTGCCCGCATTGCGGCACGCAATCGGACATTTTCGGCCATGGCGGCGCGCGCCACGAGGCCGAGAAGCTCGGGGTACCGTTCCTGGGCGAGATCCCCCTGCACATGGCGATTCGCGCCAGCTCGGATGCCGGCAATCCCGTGGTCGACAGCGAGCCGGACGGCCCTCATGCGGCGATCTATCGCGCCATTGCGGGGCAGGTCCGGGACCAGCTCAAAGGCGCTATCGCTGCGGCCTGAGCCGGTCTTTTGGGGGCATGCGACTTTCGTAGAGCCCCGTCATGCCATTGTCGCGTTCCGAAAGCGGGGCTTCCGTGTTAAAGGCCACGGCAGTCAAGCCCCTTCGGTTCGACGCGACTTAGAACGCGTCGCCGGAACGAGCGGCGACAACGAGGAAGTTTAGGGGAAACGCCCCAACAAGGAGAGACCTGAAGATGAAGCGTCGTGATTTCCTGAAAGTGTCGGCAGCAGGCGCGGCGGCGACCGCCGCGGTGGCCTCGCCGGCAATCGCGCAGTCCATGCCCGAGATCAAGTGGCGCCTGACGTCGAGCTTCCCGAAGTCGCTCGATACCATCTATGGCGGTGGCGAGCAGCTGGCGAAGTACGTCGCCGAGATGACCGACAACAAATTCCAGATCCAGGTGTTCGCCGCCGGCGAAATCGTCCCCGGCCTCCAGGCGCTCGACGCGACCTCGAACGGCACGGTCGAGATGTGCCACACCGTCTCCTACTACTATGTCGGCAAGGACCCGACCTGGGCGATCTACGCCTCGGTGCCGTTCGGCCTCAACGCGCGCCAGCAGAACTCCTGGTGGTACCAGGGCGGCGGCGAGCAACTCGGCAACGAGTTCTTCAAGAAGTCGAACGTGATCGGTCAGCCCTGCGGCAACACCGGCACCCAGATGGGCGGCTGGTTCCGCAAGGAGATCAAGACCGTTGCGGACCTCTCCGGCCTCAAGATGCGCATCGGCGGCATCGCCGGCCAGGTGCTCCAGAAGGTCGGCGTCGTGCCGCAGCAGCTCGCCGGCGGCGACATCTATCCGGCGCTGGAGAAGGGCACCATCGACGCCGCCGAGTGGGTCGGCCCCTACGATGACGAGAAGCTCGGCTTCGCCAAGGTCGCCAAGTACTACTACTATCCCGGCTTCTGGGAAGGCGGTCCGACCGTCCACGCCTTCACCAATTTGGACAAGTGGAATTCGCTGCCGAAGAACTACCAGGCGATCCTCACCAACGCGATGGCCAACGCCAACAGCTGGATGGCCGCGCGCTACGACATGCAGAACCCGGCGGCGCTGAAGCGTCTGGTCGCCGGCGGCACCCAGCTTCGTCCCTTCACCAACGAAGTGCTCGAAGCCTGCCTCAAGTCGACCAACGAGCTGTGGGGCGAGATCTCGGCCAAGAACCCCGACTTCAAGAAGTCGATCGACGCCATGCAGGCCTACCGCTCCGACGAATATCTGTGGTGGCAGGTCGCCGAATACACCTACGACAGCTTCATGATCCGCTCGCGCACCCGCGGCTGATCTTTCGAAACGTCGCAAGACGACAGAGCCCGGCCTCGTTCGCGAGGCCGGGCTTTTTCTTTGCCGCCAGCGGCCGCCAAACAAAAATATGAAAAACAACCCCATGCACAGTAGAAGCGGGGTGAGGGCAGGTTGCCCTCTGGATGCTGCCAGCAGCTTGACGCGTCGGGGCAAATCAGCAGGAAGGGGCAATCGTCGCACAGCCGGGGCCAACGCGGCGGTTCGCCTGATCGCGGCATCTGGAATGACATCGTCATTTGCCGCGCGTCCGTTCCCGCATCGTCATTGCGAGGAGCCCTTGCGACGAAGCAATCCAGACCGTGACCGCGGAGGGTTGCTGGATTGCTTCCGCCTTCGCCGAGGCTTCGGCGGACAAGTCGCTACGCTCGCAATGACAGGTGGATGGAGTTGGGGCTCAGCCCAGCAACGAACCCGTTTGACACGTCGGGCAAAACAGTGGCAAAAGGCTAGAATCGTATAATCCGAAAATTGGCGCTTCGGTGGCGATCCCGTGAGGTGACGATGAGCTTCGATCCCGATGAGGTTCGACGCGCGCTGCGCAAGGCATGGTCGCTGTCGACTTCCAGCCAATGGACGGCGAACAATCCGGCGGCAGGGCAGTGCAACGTCACGGCGCTGCTCGTTCACGAACTCTTCGGCGGCGAGCTGCTGAAAACGCCTCTGCCGGCGGCCGATCATTTCTACAATCGGATCGAAGGACGGCGGTACGACTTCACAGCGAGCCAGTTCGATCAGCCGATTGCCTACGTCGACTTGCTCACAGATCGAGCCGACGCAGAGCTGGGAGCAACGAGCGACCAACTGGCCGAACTCAGAGCCGCTTTTCTGCGGCACCGTACTAGATCAGCCTAGTCAGCTTGTTGGGATCGATGCATATTGCGTCGTTCAGTTCTCGGTCGTGCGCTGGCCGACGGCATAGACATGGCAGGCTGTGCCGGAAGTATTGCTTTTGCATTCCGCGACAGACCTGTCGCGCGCTTCCGTTGCCGTCCGGCTGGCAGGTGCCAGGCCACAGGCTCCCTTATCGTCGATGGCAAATGCCTTGAAGTCGCTGCGAATGGCCACATAGCTGGCAAACGCCCTCTGGCAGTCCGGCGAAAGACCGGTTGGTGTTGGAAGCGGTGCAGGCTCTGGCAGATCGATCGTAACAGCGGTCGGCAGTTTAAGCTCGGCAAGGAACGGCTCGGCGACTGTGAGCCAGGTTTCGGCCGCTGCCCCTATGATGAGGTCATGACCGTCGGTTCCAAAGGGCGGCAGGATCTGCAATCGCGCCGGCGCGCCGCCGGCCGTGTATGCGGTCATCCGATGCGCGAGTTCGGGGCCATATGACCGGTCATTTTCGGCGTAGAGCCAAAGCGCCGGTACGCGGGCGGTTCGGCCGAGTGACGCCACTGTGCCCACGAGACGATCGGGGCTGCAGGCTTCGTCCGGCTTGGCCATCGCATGATAACCGCCGTCGAAGTTCAGAACGCCTACGACGCCGGCGGGATTTCGCTCAGCGACGGCGAGCATGGTTAGCCCGCCGGTTGAGTGGCCGAGCAGCAGGATGTGGTCGGGATCGACCCAGGGCTCACGTCGGGCGGCCGCCATCGCCACTATGATGTCATCTGCCGCAATGCGCTCGGCCGCGAGGTAATCACACGGCCTTAGCAGTTCCTCGGAGTAGCTCCCTCCAGACAGGCCGAAGCCACGACGCATGATGGACAAGGTCGCGTAGCCACGCTGGGCCAGAGCTACGGCCGGCGTGTTGAAGGCGGTCGGAGTACGCTTGGCAATGTTGCGGAAGAAAGCGTCATCCCATCCCCCTGGGGTGCCATGAGTCATGATCACCAACGGAAATCGGCCGGGACGATCCGGGCGAACGACATAGCCGTCCAGCGTCAAATCCTTGCCGAACATCCTGACGGGCAATGTTATGGGCGCACTGATCAGGCCGGACATGAGCCCGGTGTTTTCGGCATGAGCAACGGTGGCGAACGACAGAAGCAGCGCGATCAGGATCCGCACGTGAAACTCCAGAACGGGGCGCCTTGTCAAAGAGGGCTTCGGCAATCTAGCGTGTAATCCAGCCTTCGTTCAACCGGCCGCTCGCTTTTGACTGCCACATGGACGTGGCCTCCGAGCCGGACCCGCGCGCGTGTTGGTCGCGCCGGAAATCACCGTTCAAGACCACCGATCTACAACTGCGGGCCAGATAGTCTAACCTCTCGCTCGGCGCGGAAGACATTGCCATACAGGTTGCTGATCCATTGTCTTCCGCTCGAGGTTACGTTCAGATAACGGATCGCCGTCTGGACTTGGGGTGCGACCTTGGTCCAGTAGAACTGCGGATATTTGTGCACCACGTCCGCGGGTGTGGCGTATCCGAGCGATTTGTTGAGCCCTATCTCTTCGAATTCATAGAAGAGAGCATTTGATTTCTTCATGTAGTTCGGATCGCCGAGCTGGCCGATCAGATCAGCGGCACGCAGCAACAAGCCTTCCTCCTGGTCCAGATCATCCCTAGGTTCGCTCGTTGGTGTGTCTGCATAGGGAACGCGGGTATATTCGATGGCCTGGGCAACGCGCGCGGCGTCGATCTGGTCGACTGCGTCGAGACGCTCCACCGCGAACAATTTTGAGCGGTCGACGTGATAGGGCGCAAGCGCTGCATCGGAGGAGCCGATCGGTAACTCAACCGTTCGGCCGGTACCGTCAACAACATAGGCGCCCTCCTGGTCTCCGTAGATGACGCCTCGAACGTAGCCGATGTCGTGGATCAGACAGGCCAGGATGAAGTGAGCATAATCGCTGGCCGTGGTTTGCCTCAGAAGTGAGCGGCCGATCAGGATGTCGTGCCCCACCAGCGTGACCAACAGGGTGTGCTCCACGTTGTGATACAATGCATCGCTATTACCGATACATTCCAGGGCCAGCTTCGCCGCGTAGGGGAGCAATTCGGGCAAGCTGGCATGCGATGAGCCGAAGCGGCCTTTTGTCTCCGCGATGAGGAACGCACCGAGCGCCTGGGACGTCAGTTCTGGAATTGTTATCATGAGCAAGGTCCTCGTCGACGAGAGGAGGCTACCGGAAGAATGCGACGCCGAGCTGGAAGTTGCTGGGCGCCAGCGAACTGAAAGGCGACGTCGCCGCCTCAAATGGAGCTGAACAGGACGTGAGGCCAAAGGAGGGGGTGATGCTTGACCTAGATCAACGTGGCTGCGGCGCATGCTAGGTCTGCCCGGCAGCAACGTCCGTTCAGGGTGGTCAAAAGCCGCCTTGCGGCGCGAAGGCCAGTCAGCCGGAGGCTGACATCGGCCGACAATTCAGCCATAGCGCCAATTTGTCGCCAGACCGCGTGACTGGTCCGCCTTAACGGCGCGAAGGGTGTACCGATACGCTCGGGATTCGAATGAACTCCACCCGACGGCTGAGCGACATGTTATTCTGGGCCATTGTATTTATGTGATTATCAGGAGACCGGATCATGATTCCTCAGGATCGGTTTCGCGGCCTTTTTCATAAATATCTGCTCGCGCTTTTCGTGGCTGTCGCGATCCCACTTGCATTCAACGGCGTTATTGAAGCGTGGTTCGGCTATCGCGATCAGCGCGCGAGGCTCGACCAGTGGCTTAGCCTCCAGTCCGCATCCGCGGCCGCCGAAATACACGATTTCATCTACGGCATCACAAGTCAGCTTGGCTGGCTGGTTCAGCTTCCATGGAGTGACGAGTTCGACGAACGCCGGCGGACCGACGCGTTGCGCCTGCTTCGACAAGCGCCCGCCATCGTCAGTCTCACACTCCTCGACGGCAATGGCCTGGAGCGTCTCTACATCTCGCGGATCGGCCTCAATCGTATCGAGAGCCGTACGGACCGATCAGCTGATCCTGCCTTGGTTGGTGCCCGCACAGCTCAGATCTCGTTCAGCGACGTCAGCTACCATCGAGGCTCCGAACCGTACTTGACGGTTGGGATTACCGGCAACCGACCGGCGGTCGGCGCAGTCATAGTCGAAGTGAACCTCAAGCTGATTTGGGACGTGATCTCGGCGATCAAGGTCGGAAGGACCGGCTCCGCCTTCGTCCTGGACCGATCGGGTCGGTTGATCGCCCATCCCGACATCAGCCTCGTGCTCCGCGGGGCGGAGGAAGCAACCTCCAAACCATTTCGGGCTGTGCGGGACGCGATAGGGCCGAAAGCGGGCTTCGCAACGAGCCGCGATGCACAAGGACAGTATGTTGCTGCCAGCGCTGCTCCCGTACAGGGCCCCGACTGGACAGTCGTGGTCGTGCAGCCGCTATCCGAAGCTTATGCGCCGATCTATTCCGCCCTGTGGCGGACGGCAATGCTCCTCGCAATCAGCACCATGCTCGCCGGGATACTTGCCTATGCATTGGCGCACCGGATGACGGAGCCGATCAAGCTGCTCGAGGAGGGCACGGAGAGGATTGGTGCCGGGTCCTTTGACCACCGCATCTCAATCCACACCGGGGACGAGTTCCAGCGTCTTGCAAACAGTTTCAACAGAATGGCTTCCGAGCTCGCGCTGGCGCAGCAGCACCAGGAGCGCATCGCCAAGCTAAAGCGGTTCCTTGCTCCCCAGGTGGCCGATCTCGTCGATCGAGCCGGCGATGACAGCGTGCTGGACGGCCGCCGTACGGAAGTCGTCGTTGTCTTCTGCGATTTGAGGGGGTTCACCGCGTTTTCAGCAGGCGCCGCGCCCGAGGACGTCATGAGCGTATTGTCGGAATATTATGAAAGCCTCGGCAGGGTCATCACGAAATTCGAGGCAACGCTGATCAATTTCTCCGGCGACGGACTGATGGTGCTGGTGAACGCACCTGTCCCGGTCGAAGAGCCTGCATTGAGAGCCATCGATCTGGCCGTCGACATGCAGACGAACGTGCAAGCCCTCATCGCCGGCTGGCGATCGCGTGGCTACCACATTGGTTTCGGAATCGGCCTTGCCAGCGGGCCGGCGACTGTCGGCCGGATCGGATACGAGGACCGGCTCGACTACACCGCCATTGGGAGCGTCGTGAATCTTGCGGCCCGGCTGTGCGCATCTGCCGCGGACAAGGAAATCCTGATCGACGCCAAAGTCGCCGCCGACGTCAAGGGCAGGCGGCCCGTCGAGGATCTCGGGGGCCGCGAAATCAAAGGATTTGACGAAGCTATTCCAGTCTTCGGAATATCCTTCGAGGCTCTCCAGCCGAGTGGCCGCAGGATGCCTGGCACAATCCGCTAGAGACTGTTCGCGTATCCGGGGCTATGCTCCGGCAAACGGCTGACGGCAGCGGGTCCGTAGGCATGAGGTGCGCCAACCCTGAAGCAGCAACGCTACGCGGACGCCCTCGACGGCGTGATTTTCTTCTTTGGATGGCAGGCGCCGCGACGTGGACGACCGTCTCGTATGGGCAGAAGCCCTCCATGCCGGTCATTGGCTATCTTTGCCCGGAGTCACCCGAGCTCTTTGGCAGTCGACTTGAGGCTTTCCGACAGGGACTGGAGGAGGCCGGCTTCGTCGAGGGTCGCAATGTGGCGATCGACTTTCAGTGGGCCAACGGACAATATTCTCGATTGCCTGCCCTGGCTGCCGAATTGGTCGCCAGAAATGTAGACGTGATCGTGGCTCCTGGCGGGGCTCCCGTGGCACTTGCCGCGAAGGGTACGGGTACGACCAAGACCATCGTGTTCGAGATGGGCGGCGACCCCGTTCAGCTGCGCGTGGTGGACAGCCTGTCGCGGCCCGGCGGAAATATCACGGGGGTATCGAGCCTGAGCGTCGATGTGTCGCCAAAGCGGCTTGAGCTGATGCGCGACCTGTTGCCCACGGCGACCAGATTGGCGGTGGTCGCCAACCCGACAAGTCCGACCGCACCATCACAATTGCAGAAGCTTCAGGCGGCTGCAGAAGCCTTGCGGGTTCAATTGCAGATCTATAGCGCAAGCAAGGAGGATGAATTTGAATCCGTGTTCGCCGCCGTGGCCAGGGACGGGCCAGGCGGAGTTGTGTTTACCTCCGACCCCTATTTTGCATTTCGCAGTGTCCGGCTGGCGGCTCTCGCGATGAAATATCAATTGCCCGCAATCACGCAGACCCGAGACTTTCCCGTGGCCGGAGGCTTGATGAGCTACGGAGGAGACTTCATGCAGTCGCACCGTCGCGCGGGTATCTATGCCGGACGCATTCTGTCGGGCGAGAAGCCTTCTGATCTTCCAGTTCAACTCGTCACGAAGGTGGAGCTCGTTGTCAATTTGAAGGCAGCGAAACTGCTCGGCCATCCGTTCTCCGCAGCAGTCATTGCCGGCGCCGACGAGGTGATCGAGTAAACCATCATGGGAACGCGCCGAGGTCGGCTTACACGAACCTGACAGGGGGCGCGAGCCGGCCTGCCACGCGCTTTTTCGCTGGCCGAGGCGGCCGGAATGGTGGAAGAGAGCGAAGATGCGGCGCGAGCCGTGATTGCACCGGAACATCCGGCGGGACTGCGATGCGCCTTCTGATCGTCGAGGACAATGTCGAGCTGTCGCGGCTCGTTGCCGCCGGGCTGTCGGCCGCGGGCTACCAGAGCGACATCGTGAGCACCGCGGCCGAGGCACGCGAGGCGGTCAGCAGCGTCAGCTACGCTGCGATGATCCTCGACCTCGGCTTGCCCGACGGCGACGGCCTGTCGGTGCTGCGCGAGCTGCGCCGGCAGATGGAGCCGCTGCCGGTGCTGGTGCTGACCGCGCGCGGCGGCCTGCAGGATCGCGTCAGCGGCCTGCGCAGCGGCGCCGACGACTATCTCGCAAAGCCGTTCGCCATGGAGGAGCTGGTGGCGCGGCTGGAGGCGATCCTGCGCCGGCCCGGCCAGCTGCTCGGCCGCTCGCTGCGCCTCGCCAATCTCGTCTACGACACCGAAAGCCGCCAGATCTTCGTCGACGACCAGCCGCGGATCATCTCCGCGCGCGAGACCTCGGTGCTGGAGATTTTGCTGCGCCGGCAGGGGCGGGTGGTGCCGAAGAAGAACGTCGAGGACCACATCTTCGGGCTCGAAGGCGAGGTCGCCTCCAACGCGGTCGAGGTCTACGTCTCGCGGCTGCGCAAGCAGCTCACCGAGCACGGCGCCAAGGTCGTGATCCACACCATCCGCGGCGTCGGCTATCTCATGTCCGAGGAGAAATAGCGTGGCGGCCGCCGGGGCCTATGGCAGATCGCCGACATTCAAATCGTTGATCTGGCGCATGGTGTTCATGCACATCGTGGCGGTCGCGGTTGTCGCGATCTTCCTGCCGCTGGTACTGTTCTGGCTGCTCAACTCCGAAGTCGACCAGCTGCACCGCGAAGCCATGCGCGCGCAGGCCGAGGTGCTGGCCGAGCGCATTGTCGCCGCGCCGGACGGCCTGCTGACGTTCAACCTGCCCGACAGCCTGCGGGGCCTCTATTCGGAAGCCTACGGCCGTTATCTCTACGACATCCGCGATGCCGACGGCCGTCTGCTGTTTTCGTCCCGCCGCAAGACGGGAGCGGCAGCGTCGGCGCCTCCGACTCTTTCCGAGACGATTTCCGGCGCCGGCGTCACCCGCATCATCGACGGCAAGATCGTGCGCATCCGCGTGGCCGAGGATCTGGCGCATCGCGACGTCATCATCGACGACATCATCTCGAACTTCTTCCGCCGGGTCGGGTGGATCACCATTCCGATCCTGCTGATCCTGCTCGCCGCCGACATCATCATCTTCCGCCGCGCCATCGCGCCATTGTGGAAGGCGTCGGAGGAGGCCAGCAATATCGGGCCGGCGCGCACCGACATCCGGCTGCCGACGGAACAGATCCCGCGCGAGATCATGCCGCTCGTCACCGCCGTCAACCAGGCGCTCGACCGGCTCGAGGACGGTTTTCGGGTGCAGCGGCAGTTCACGGCGGATGCCGCGCATCAATTGCGCACGCCGCTCACGATCCTGCGCACGCGGATCGAGACGCTGGGCGATGGCGCCGCAAGGCAGGCGCTGCACGACGACATCGAAGGCATGAGCCGCATCGTCGCCCAGCTGCTGGAGATCGCCGAGCTCGACACCCTGGTGCTCGATCCCGGCGAGACCGCGGACCTGCGCGCCGTCTGCGCCGAGGTGGTCGGCTCCATCGCGCCGTTAGCGATCGCGCAGCACAAGGACATCGCGCTGAAGGGCGCCGACGCGCCGGTGCTGATCCACGGCAATGCGGAGATGCTCCAGCGCGCGATCTTCAACCTCGCCGAAAACGCCATCAAGTTCACGGCGAAGGATACCTCGGTCGATGTCGAGGTGCGGGACGATGGTTCGGTGCGCGTGCGCGATTGCGGCCCCGGCATCGCGGAAGCCGAGCGCGAGCTGATCTTCCAGCGCTTCTGGCGCGCCGACCGCCAGCGCAGCGACGGCGCGGGCCTCGGGCTCTCGATCGTGCGCGGGGTCGCGGACGATCATGCCGCGACGGTGGCGGTGGAGAATCTTCCGGGCGGCGGCGCGGAGTTCACGCTGCGGTTTCGGCTGGCGGAGAAGACTGCTTCTTTGCCCTCTCCCCTTGTGGGAGAGGGTGGCTCGCCGCGACAGCGGCGAGACGGGTGAGGGGGTCTCTCCGCGAGTCCAGCTGCGCGTTGAATGCGAGGAGAGAACCCCTCATCCGGCGCTTCGCGCCACCTTCTCCCACAAGGGGAGAAGGGAAGAAAACAGACCGCTATTTCAGCTTGCCCGTGGACAGGTCCATGATCATGCGCGTGGCCAGATAGAGCCGCGGCACGATGCTGTTGATCTGCACATATTCGGCATCGTTGGAGTGCGCGCCGAAGCCCGACAGGCCCATGCCTTCCACCACGGCGCCGCTGGTTTTGAGCGCGGCAAACGCGGCGTCGGTGCCGCCGCCGGTCGCCTTCTCGTCGACCTTGAGGGACAGTCCGATCTCCCCATAGATCGTCTTGCCGTAGGCTGCGACGCGGCGCGAGGCGTCGTTGGCCTCCAGCGGCGGGCGACGCACCTCGAATTTCAGCTCGACCCTGGAGTCGGGCAGCAGGCGATTCCTGATCTTCTCCTGCAGCGCCTTCTGCAGCTCGTCGAAATCGGCGACCTTGAGCGCACGCGCATCGGCCTGGGCCGAGGCGTCGGCCGGGATGACGTTGCGGTTGGTGCCGGCCTTCGAGACCGTCCAGTTCAGCTTCAGGCCCTGCTCGGGCTTGGACAGGTCCTTCATCTGCAGCACCTGGTGCGAGAGCTCGTACAGCGCGTTGACGCCGCCCTCGGGCCGCGCGCCGGCGTGCGAGGACTTGCCGTGCACCGTGAGATAGGCCGAGCCGATGCCGCTGGTGGCAAGGCGCAGCGTGCCGTCGGTGCCGCCGCCCTCGAACGACAACACCACGTCCTGATCCGCGGCGAATTTGGTGATGGTGCTGCGCCAACCGGGCGAGGAGATCTCCTCGTCGCCATTGGTGAGCACCGTGAGCGTGCCGTAATCCTTGAAATTGAGTTTCTGGAGCATCGCCACGGTATGGAGAATGAGCGCGACGCCCTGCTTGTCGTCGGCAATGCCGAGGCCGTAGGCCTTGTCGCCGTCGACGCGGAACGGCTGGTCCTTCAGCATGCCCTTCAGGTACACCGTGTCCATGTGGGCGATCAGCATGATCTTCTTGCTGCCGGTGCCCTTGAAGACGGCGTGCACGGCCGGGCCGATTGTCTCGGGCGTGTCGTCGAGGCGATAGACGTCGGTGGGGTGCAAGATCTCCACCGTGCCGCCGAGCTGCTTGAGCTGGCCGGCAACGCGCTCGGCGATCTGGTTCAAGCCTTCGACGTCCTTGCTGCCGGATTCGATGCTGACGAGATCGCGCAGCGTGTCGAGCAGCGGCTGTTGCTCCTTTTGCGCCAGCGCATGGACATCGCTCATCGGTTCCGCATGCGCAAACGTTGCGGCACATGCCAGCCAGAGCGATGCGATCAAGGGCGCGAGCGACGGAGCAGGGAGCGATCGGGACATGCGCGGCGGTCCATCAGTTGGAGGATGGCCCGGTATGCCCGTGTTTCCGGCGCTTGTCACGCGCGCGGATCCGGCGGCAATCCCTCTGCTGCTTCCCGGCAATGCGCGACGGTTCGTGCCGAACAGCCAGTGCGCCATCGACAGAGGTGATCTGGCACGATGACGCCGTGACGCTGTTCGTTCATAAGCTGGAAAGGTCGTGCAACTCAGAACGTCGCTTTAGCGAAGTTTACGCCAACTGCAAAAAGAAGATGGAGGCCCCATACATTGCGCCGAACGTGGTGACATTCTCACGGAACTGATCAGCGTGACCGTTGACGCCGGCCCCCACGATCGCTGCGCCGAATGCGGCGAGATTGCACATAAGAGACCGCGAGCCGACGTACTCGACCTTATGAGTGCAGAATTGGTCAGCCTCACTGGCCGCCCCGTGACAAATTCACAACAGCCAGCCACAAACTGTAATTGCGTTTGTTGTTCGCCACAATTGCGGTGATTTGCGCTCTCACCATTTCGATGGGCTTGTTCGAAGTGCCCAGCGTGTTTTGCCGGAGCCATCGGTGCGCACACCTTTGCTGACAACCACAGCGGTGATGGCGTTGCTTTCCGCGTCCACAGTATCGACGCGCGCCCAGACCAACTGGACCGGTGCGACATCCAACGACTGGTTTACCGCCGCTAACTGGACGGCTGGCGTCCCTGTACTTGGGGGGAGCGATGCAAACATTAACGTCACGTTGCCGAATGCGACGGTGGTTGGGGTCCCTGGCGCGGTAGCGCAGCGCCTTGTCGTTGGCCGGACCGGAGTGGGTAACCTCACCATCCAGAACGGCGGCACGCTCCTCACCTTCACGGGCGGTGTCGTCGGCTTCCTCGGCAGGGGCGACGTCACGGTGACCGGCG
Organism: Bradyrhizobium sp. Mp27; assembly: GCF_029953005.1. Classification (NCBI taxonomy): domain Bacteria; kingdom Pseudomonadati; phylum Pseudomonadota; class Alphaproteobacteria; order Hyphomicrobiales; family Nitrobacteraceae; genus Bradyrhizobium; species Bradyrhizobium sp. Mp27. The sequence goes on from NZ_JASAUS010000079.1 coordinate 14,019, forward strand.
CAGGCTCGAATTGGACAAACGTCAACGGCGGCATTCAGGTCGGGAGCGCTCTACCGAACTCCATCGGCACACTCACGGTCGCGGACGGTGGCTCTGTCAACGACACGCCGTCCGGCACCCCGGGTGGGGGGCTTATCACCGTGGGCGGGGGCGGCGGTTTCCGCGGAGCGCTGATTGGCAACGGCTCCGTGACATCGACCCTGACCCAGATCAACGCCGGCGGCTTCCTCGTTCCCGGTCAGGGGATCGTCGCCGGTCAAGGGGGAACGCCCGACGCGATGCGTTTCATCGGCAATCTCGCGTTCCAGTCCGGCGCGTTCTACGTCGTGCAGGTCAATCCCACGACGGCCTCGACCACCAATGTGTTCGGCGCGGCGTCGCTTGCCGGCACCGTAGTGGCCAACTTCGCGCCAGGCAGTTACGTCTCGCGCCAATACACCATTTTGACGGCAGCGTTCGGTATCACCGGCACCTTCGACGCGCACGTCAACGTCGGCTTGCCGGCCGGCTTCGGGACGCGACTGGCCTACGTCGGCAACAGCGCAATACTTAACCTTAGGGCACAGCTCGTTCCCGAACCTATCCCGCCCGACCAGCCGCCAATACCTCAGGACCGCCGATACCGGGGCTGCCGTCTCCTTTGCCGCCCCCGCAGGTCTTCACCGACAACCAGCTCAACGTCGGCCGTGCCATCGACAACTTCTTCAACAACGGCGGTGCGCTGCCGCCGGCCTTCGTGCCGCTCTTTGGCCTCGCCGGCAGCAATCTCACCACTGCCCTCGATCAGATCTCCGGGGAGGCTGCGACCGGTGCACAGACAGCCGCTTTCCAGCTCGGCAGCCAGTTTCTCAACCTGATGCTCGATCCGTTCGTCGATGGTCGATGCGGTGTTGGCCGCACTGACTATCCAGCGCTCGGCTTCAGGCCCGACTGCGAGCCTCGGCCGTCGGGACCAGCTCTCGCCTATGCCTCGATGTACACCAAGGCACCCCCGGCGCCAGCGCCGATCTATGAGCCGCGCTGGACGGTGTGGGGTGGCGGCTATGGCGGGGGCAACAAGACCAGCGGCGATCCCGTGATCGGCAGCCATGATCTTTCGGCACGCACCGCGGGTTTCGCGGGCGGGTTCGACTACCGCCTTGCGCCCAATTCCGTGGTGGGCTTTGCAATCGCCGGTGGCGGCACCAATTGGAGCCTATCGCAGGGGCTCGGCGGTGGTAGAAGCGATGCCGTCCAGGCTGGCATTTACGGAGCGACCCGCTGGGGCGCGGCCTATCTCGCCGCGGACTTCGCCTTCACCAATCACTGGATGTCAACCGACCGCTTCGCCTTTGGCGGCGACCATCTGACGGCTGACTTCAACGCGCAGAGCTACGGCGGGCGGCTGGAAGGCGGCTATCACTTCGAGACGCCGTATGTCGGAGTTGCGCCCTATGCGGCGATTCAGGCGCAGAGCTTCCACACGCCGGGCTACGGCGAAATCGGCACCGTTCCCAATGGTTTTGCCCTCGCGTTCGGTTCGCGCGATGCGACCGACACCAGGAGTGAGCTTGGTGCGCGCTTCGACCGGTCGCTGGCGCTCTATTCCAACGCCGTGCTGACGTTGCGCGGCCGGCTCGCGTGGGCGCATGACTGGGTGAGTGATCCCACCCTCATGCCGGTGTTCCAGGCGCTGCCGGGGGCGAGCTTCATCGTCAACGGGGCGATCCCCCCGAAAGATTCCGCGCTGACGTCGGTGGGTGCAGAGCTTCGGTTCGTCAACGGCATCAGCCTGCTCGCCAAGTTCGACGGCGGCTTCGCCTCGCACTCATCCACCTACGCTGGCACCGGCACGATCCGCTACAGTTGGTAACAACGGGCTCGCCATTTCTCACGCAGCGACTTCGGTCTGATAGCCCATCGCGTCATCTCGCTGCGCTACGGAGCTTGGTCGCTGGCGAGGCCTGGCGGACGTTGAGCAGCCCCTTAGCGGGGTTGCCAAAAACGTCTTCTCCCGCATCCGCCTTCGCCAAGGCTTCGGCGGACATCAGGGGAGAAGGAAGAAAGCGCGGCCGCTACTTCTGCGGCGGTCCGAGATCCAGCGGCGGCAGGTCGATCTGCGGCACTTCGATCTTGACCTTGTCGAGATCGACGTTGAGCGGCTTGTCGAGCAGGCCCGTCACCGTGACCGGGAAGATGATCACGAGCAGCACCATGATCATCTGCAGGCCGATCCAGGGGATCGCGCCCCAATAGATGTCGGAGCTCTTCACTTCCTTCGGCGCCACGCCGCGCAGATAGAACAGCGCGAAGCCGAACGGCGGATGCAGGAACGAGGTCTGCATGTTCACGCACAGCATCACGCCGAACCAGATCAGCGCCGCGTCCGGTCCCACCACCGGCGCGAGGACCTTCTGCGCGATCGGCGCGATCATCGGCAGGATGATGAAGGCGATCTCGAAGAAGTCGAGGAAGAACGCCAGGAAGAAGATGAAGAGGTTGATGAAGATCAGGAAGCCCCACACGCCGCCGGGCAGCGAGGTCAGCAGATGCTCGAGCCAGACGCCGCCGGAGACGCCGAGGAACACCACCGAGAAGCAGGTCGAGCCGATCAGGATGAAGGTGACCATGCAGGTGAGGCGCATGGTGGACTCGTAGCCCTGCTTGATCAGGTCACGCAGGTCCGGGATGCGGGCGGCCTGGATGCAGATCCACGCCACGGCGAGATAGGTGACGGCGAACGAGAGCCTGAAGACCAGATTCTCGGTGAACAGCATCGCGACGATCGTGCCGACGCCGGCGGCGATCACGCCGATGATCAGGATCTTGCGGTCATTCGAGGAGAAGTCCTTGTGATGGATCGCGGCGAGCACGATGGCGCCGACCGCGCCCATGGCGCCGGCTTCGGTCGGGGTCGCAAGACCCATCATCATGGTGCCGAGCACGACGAAGATCAGCACGGCCGAGGGGATGATGCCCATCAGGCATTTTTTCCACAGCGCCCAGCCGGTCAGCGTGCGCGCTTCCTTCGGCACCGGCGGCACGTGGCTCGGCTTGATCAGGCCGAGGATGAAGGTGTAGCCGGCGAACAGCATGATCTGGAACACCGACGGGCCCCAGGCGCCGAGATACATGTCGCCGACCGACTTGCCGAGCTGGTCGGCGAGCACGATCAGCACCAGCGAGGGCGGCACCAGCTGCGTGATCGTGCCGGAGGCCGCGAGCACGCCGGTGATGTAGCGCATGTTGTAGCCGTAGCGGATCATCACCGGCATCGAGATCAGCGCCATGGCGATGACCTGCGCCGCCACCGTGCCGGTGATGGCGCCGAGGATGAAGCCGACGATGATCACGGAATAGCCGAGGCCGCCGCGGACCGGGCCGAACAGCTGGCCCATCGAGTCCAGCATGTCTTCGGCTAGTCCACATCTCTCCAATATGGCGCCCATGAAGGTGAAGAACGGGATCGCGAGCAGCAGCTCGTTGGAAAGCACGCTGCCGAACACGCGGCCGGGAATCGCCTGGAGGAAGTTGAGGTCGAAGAATCCGAGATGGATGGCGAGGAAGCCGAAGGAGAGGCCGACCGCCGCGAGCGTGAACGCGACGGGGAAGCCGATCAGCATCGCCAGAACCAGGCCGCCGAACATCAGCGGCGGCATCATTTCCAGCGTAATCATTGGGTCGGCCTCTCGTACTTGGCGTCGATCGTCACATAGCCCTGGAGAGCCGCGATACGCTTGATGACTTCGGAAACACCCTGGAGCGCCAGCAACACGAAGCCGGCGGGGATCACGAACTTGATGGGCCAGCGGATCAGGCCGCCGGCATTGCCCGACATCTCGCCGACGTTATAGGCCTGCATGAAGAACGGCCAGGACAGATAGGCGAGCAGGAGGCAGGAGGGGATCAGGAAGCAGAGCGTGCCGATCATGTCGAGCCAGAGCTGGCCGCGTTCCGAGAGCGTGAGGTAGAAGATCTCGACGCGGACATGCTCGTTGCGCTTGAAGGTGTAGGACGCGCCGAACATCACCAGGATGGCGAACATGTACCATTGCAGCTCCAGCCAGCCGTTCGAGGAGTTGCTGAAGGCATAGCGGATCATGGCATTGGCCGCGCTGACCAGGCACGCCAGCAGCACCAGGATGTTACAGACGTACCCAATCTTTTCATTGAGGGCGTCGATGGCGTTGCTCACCGCCAGCAATGGACGCATCTTACTTTCTCTCCGTCGCCGTCGCGGCCAACACTTTACGGGAGGCTTCAGCACGCATCGCCTGGCCGGCGTGCGAACAGCACGCGACCGTACGGATGAAATTCCGAGCGATTGCGGCGTCAGTCCTCCCCTCGTGCCTTGCCGTCTTGACCGCGACCGCCAAAGGGGCGCGGCCGGCTTATTGCTGCCGGGCAAGCAAAGGCGGCTGCACCAAACCAGCGGGCTTGTGCGCCGTCAATCGGAAAATGGGCAAATTGACGCCGAGTCAAAAGCTTATGGCGGAGAGGGCGCGAATCCCTCAGCCGCCGGTGACGCTCATGTGCCTGGAGACACTGGGGCGGTCGTGGCGGCGGTCGATGATGAAATCGTGGCCCTTGGGCTTCAGCCCGATGGCGCGGTCGATCGCATCCGCAAGCAGCATGTCGTCGTCAGATGCACGCAGAGGTTTGCGCAAATCTGAAGCATCCTCGTGGCCGAGGCAGGTGTGCAGCGTGCCCGTGCAGGTGATGCGCACCCGGTTGCAGGATTCGCAGAAATTATGGGTCATCGGCGTGATGAAGCCGAGCTTGCCGCTGGTCTCGGCAACGCTGACATAGCGCGCCGGCCCGCCGGTGCTCTCGGCCAGATCGGTCAACGTGAATTGCTGGGCGAGTCGCGCGCGCACCAGCGACAGCGGCAGGTACTGGTCGATACGGCCCGAGCCAATCTCGCCCATCGGCATGACCTCGATCAGCGTCAGGCCCATGCCCTTGCCGTGCGCCCAGCGCATCAGGTCGGGAAGCTCGTCCTCGTTGAGGTTCTTCAGCGCCACCGCGTTGATCTTCACGCCAAGCCCTGCGGCGCGCGCGGCTTCGATGCCCTCCAGCACCTTGTCGATCTCGCCCCAGCGGGTGATCTCGCGAAACTTCCTGGGATCGAGCGTGTCGAGCGAGACGTTGATGCGGCGGACGCCGCAATCGGCGAGCTCCCGGGCGTGTTTCGCAAGCTGGGTGCCGTTGGTGGTCAGGGTCAGCTCGCTCAGGGCACCGCTCGAAAGGTGGCGGGACAGCGAGCGCACCAGCGTCATCACGTTGCGGCGGACCAGCGGCTCGCCGCCGGTGAGCCGCAGCTTCTTCACGCCCTTGGCGATGAAGGCCGTGCAGAGCCGGTCGAGCTCCTCCAGCGTCAGCAGGTCCGCCTTGGGCAGGAATGTCATGTCTTCCGACATGCAATAGAAGCAGCGCAGATCGCAGCGGTCGGTGACGGATACGCGCAAATACGAGATGGTCCGCCCGAACGGATCGGTCATCGCGCTCGACAGCGCGTCGCAGGGGCGCGCCGGGGCGAGGGGGCTCGCAGAAGATCCGTTCATACCAATTGCCTTGTCACTTACGGCGACGGGCGCACCTCTGCTTCAGTGGTGCTCTGGAAGCAATCTAAGCATCGGACGCGGCTAGGACAATCGGGTGGTATACGTAATCAGCGCCTGGATCAGCGCTTTCCTGCGTTCGGATCGGGAAACGGCGAGGCCGCCACCGCAGCAGGTGCAGCATCCGCAGGGGCCGCAGCGGGTGCGGCATCCGCAGGGGCCGCGGCGGCTGCGGCCGGCTTCGGCTTCTTCGGCCGGTGCGGCTTCTTCACAGGCTTGGGCGGCACTGCCGGCTGGAGTTCCGCAAACACCGGATTCGGATCGGTGGTGACCGAGGCGGGCGTGGTGAAATCCCCGGGATTCTTGATCACGTTCACCGGCACGCTGGCCGGCTGATATTTCGGCAGCGCGAAAGCGACGGTGAACGGCGCGTCGGGGGCGGGAACCGAGACGGAGCAGGGGGTCTTGCAGCCCGCGCCGAGCGAGGTCGTGGCGTCAGCCCCCGGAGGATTGGATTCGAGCCGGACCTGGACGGTCGGCGGCGCCGATTTGAACATGTCCCAAGACATCGAGGAGCAGCCACCAAGGCTCGCTCCCGCTACCGCAATCGCGATGACACGACGCATGACCACCCACTTCTAACTGCGACGAACCGCCACATCCCCGGGCGAACCTACGGGCGTCGTCCCAAGCAAGCAACCGGCGCGCTGCGCATAGTTGATAGATGGTTAACGCGGGGTTCCGTAGAATATGCCAGTTATCTCAGAGGCTTGTGGTTCCTAGGCGGTCATCAGGCTGTGGGCTGCGGCCGGCAGGTCGCGCATGTGATGGATCAGCCGGTCCGGCTTCAGCTCGGCGATCGGCACGTCCGTATAGCCGAAGCTGACCCCGATCACGGGCACCCCGGCGCGCCGGGCGACGCCGACGTCGGTTCCGGCATCGCCGACCATGATGCTGGCTTTGACCGCTCCGCCGGCGCGCGCCACGGTCTCGCGGAAAATGGTCGGATCAGGCTTCTGGACACCAAAGGTGTCCGCGCCGCAGATCGCGGCAAAGCGGCGGGTGAGGTCGAGCTGGTCCAAAAGCCGCTTCGACAGCCATTCCAGCTTGTTGGTGCAGACCGCCAGCCGGTGGCCTTGGGCGGCAAACTGGTCGAGTGCGGCCTCGAGCCCCTCGAACGGACGGGATTCGACCGCGATATGGTCGGCATAATAGGCGATGAAATCCGCCGTCATCCGGTCCATGTCCGCCGGCGTGACCGTGCGGCCCTCGGCCTCCAGCCCCCGTTCGATCAGCTTGCGGGCGCCGGCGCCGATCATGTTGCGGGCCGAGGCCATCGGCACGGGCGGCAGCCCTTCGCGGTCGAGCACGAAATTCAGCGCGGTGATCAGGTCGGGCGCCGTATCCACAAGCGTGCCGTCGAGATCGAAGACGAGGGTGTATGGGGAGGTCATGGTCCCAGCGCTATCGGGCCGGCCGGATCGGCGCAAGGGCCGAAGCCATAAGTTCACCTTATAAGATCGGCCTGGAGGCCTGTTCCGGCGGGAAAAACGAGGCTACATAGGCCGCCGCAAGCAACCTATCGGCGGCACACTCTAAAATTCAGGGGCGGGCGCATCGTGAACATGGACCAGTTGAAGCGGCAGGCTGCGGCGCGCGCCCTCGAGGAGGTGCGTGACGGCATGCAGCTCGGGCTCGGCACCGGCTCGACCGCCAAGCATTTCGTCGAGCTGCTCGGCGAGCGCGTGCAGGCCGGGTTGAAAGTGATCGGCGTGCCGACCTCGGAGGCGACGCGCCTCGATGCCGAGCGCTGCGGTGTGAAGCTGACGACGCTGGACGAGATCGATCATCTCGACCTCACCGTCGACGGCGCCGACGAGATCGATCCCGACTTCAACCTGATCAAGGGCGGCGGCGGCGCGCTGCTGCGCGAGAAGATCGTGGCGGCCGCCTCGGATCGCATGATCGTGATTGCCGACGACAGCAAATGGGTGCCGACGCTCGGCCGCTTTCCGCTGCCGATCGAGGTCATCCCGTTCGGGCTTGGCGCGACGCGCCGCGCGATCGAGAAGGCATTTGCCGAATGCGGCGTTTCCGGGCAAATGGCGGTCCGCAAGGCCAAAGGCGGCGACAAGGATGGCCACGTTTTCGTCACCGATGGCGGCCACTGGATTCTCGATGCCCAGCTCGGACGTATCGTGGATCCGCCTGGCCTCGCCAAGGCGTTGAGCTCGATCCCCGGCGTGGTCGAGCATGGCTTGTTTATCGGCTTGGCCAGCTCGGCCGTTTTGGCGGGCGGCGAGGGAATTCGCGTGATTGAACGGCGTAAGCCGAAAGGAGACTAGGAATGAAGAGCGTATTGAGATTCTTGCCGGCCGCGACGCTTGCTGCTGGACTGGCCGTCTTGACGGTCCCGGCGATCGCGCAGCAGGCTGCGCCGGCCCAGAAGGCTGCTCCCGCGCCGGCCCCGCCGAAAGCCTCGCCTGCGGCGATCGCGGCGGCCAAGGAGATCCTGCAGATCAAGAACGCCACCGTGATGTATCAAGGCGCCGTGCCTGGCATGGTCGAGAAGACCAAGATCGCGCTGATCCAGCAGAACCTGAACTACCAGAAGGACCTCAACGAGGTTGCCCAGGTCGTCGCCCAGCAGCTCAACGGGCGCCAGAACGAGATCGGCGAAGGCATGGCGCAGATCTATGCCAGCGAGTTCACCGAGCAGGAACTGAAGGATCTCGTCGTCTTCTACAAGTCGCCGCTGGGCAAGAAGCTGATCGACGCCGAGCCGCGCGCCATCGGCCTGAGCATGGCCTTCATGAACTCCTGGGCTCAGGACTTCTCCGAGACCGTGATGGGTGCCTTCCGCGCCGAGATGCGCAAGCGTGGCAAGGAAATCTGACAGTACCTATCTGATCAGAAATCCCTAAAGCGCGTCATCGCGCTTTAGGCTGTTATTTTGCGCATGATCCTATCGGAGAACCGCTGCACACTTTCCGGATCATGCGCTGAAAGAAGAGGTCGGAGTGGACAATGGCTGAATTCGACGTCGACCTCTTTGTCATCGGTGGCGGCTCGGGCGGCGTGCGTGCCGCCCGCATCGCGGCCGGTCACGGTGCGCGCGTGATGATCGCGGAAGAGTACCGCATGGGCGGGACCTGCGTGATCCGCGGCTGCGTGCCGAAGAAGCTGTTCGTGATCGGCTCGCATGTCCGCCACGAGCTGGAAGATGCCGCCGGTTTCGGCTGGACCATTCCGCCCGCGACCTTCGATTGGCCGACGCTGATCGCCAACAAGGACAAGGAGATCGCGCGGCTGGAAGCGGCCTACACGACGAATGTCGAGAAGTCGGGCGCGCAGGTCGTCAAGAGCCGCGCGGTGATCGAGGACAAGCACACCGTCCGCCTGCTCGCGGACGACCGGAAGATCACCGCAAAATACATCCTGATCGCCACCGGCGGCGCGCCCAACCACGGCGCCTCGATCCCCGGCATCGAGCACGTGATCTCCTCCAACGAGGCGTTCCATCTGAAGAAGCTGCCGAGGCGCATCGTGATCCAGGGCGGCGGCTACATCGCGCTGGAATTCGCCGGCATCTTCGCCGGCTACGGCTCCGACGTCACCGTGATCTATCGCGGCGACAACATCCTGCGTGGTTTCGATGAGGACGTTCGCGCCCACGTCCGCAGCGAGATGGAGAAGCAGGGCATCACCATTCTCACCGGCTGCACGGTGGCGAAGGTCGATCGGCACGGCGAGGAATTCACCACGCATCTGTCGAACGGCTCGAGCCTCGCTTCCGACCAGGTGATGTTCGCGATCGGCCGCCATCCGTCGGTCGCCAATCTCGGTCTGGAGAAGGCCGGCGTCGCCATCAACCCTGACAATGGCGGCATCGCGGTGGACCATTTCTCGAAGAGCTCGGTCGACAACATCTATGCGATCGGCGACGTCACTCACCGGCACAACCTGACGCCGGTTGCGATCCGCGAGGGGCATGCGTTTGCCGACACCGTGTTCGGCAAGCGCGAGGTGCAAGTCGATCATTCCTACATCCCGACCGCGGTGTTCTCGCAGCCGGAGGTCGGCACGGTTGGTCTGACGGAGACCGAGGCGCGTGCGCAATTCAGTCACGTCGACATCTACAAGACGACGTTCCGGCCGATCAAGGCAACCATGTCCGGCCGTGACACCCGCGTGCTGATGAAGCTCGTCGTCGATGGCTCGACGGACCGCGTGCTCGGCTGCCACATCGTCGGCGATTGTGCCGCCGAGGTCACCCAGGTGGTCGCGATTGCAGTGAAGATGAAGGCGACCAAGGCCGATTTCGACGCGACGATCGCGCTGCATCCGACCGCGGCCGAAGAGCTCGTCACCATGCGCACGCCGACGGCGCGGCATGTACGGCAGGCGGCAGAGTAGGAGCCGCACGAGCGGCTCTCAAGCGAATGAGTTTTTGCTAAATTGGTGCACGATGACCCTCTCCCCCCTGTGGGAGAGGGTGGCTCGCCGCACAGCGGCGAGACGGGTGAGGGGTCTCGCTCCTCACACTCCGAACCGAGTTCGCTGAGAGAGACCCCTCATCCGGCGCTTCGCGCCACCTTCTCCCACAAGGGGAGAAGGAAGAACACCTCCGGCGCCTAGCTGAGAACCTTCTAGCCGTACAAATACCCAACGGGCTTGCCTTCGGTGCGCAGGGGGCGGACGTCCTTGTGCGTGATGATCTGGCCGGCGAGGCCGTCGATCTCGTCGCGCTGCGTCGGCGTCCAGCCGCGAAGCTCGTTCATGCCCTTGAGAAGGCCGAGCCTCAGGACCTGGGTGTTGTCGCCGACGCCAATGAGGCTGATCGACTCCTTGCCTGCTGTCACCACATCGCCGGCGGAGAGTTCAATCACCTCGCCGGACTTTTTCTTGAACTCGGTCGTGCCGCGAATGACGCGGTAGATTGCGACCTCGCCTTTGGCGAAGCAGCTGGCGTCTGCTGCCGTCGATGTGCTCTTCGACAGGAGTGACTGGCCACGCGGGTCGGTTGCGATGATGTGGCCGGTGACGAGATGGCCGCTGGGAATCTCGATCCCGATGTCACGCACGTACACCGGCATGGCCGATTTGATCGGACTGTCGACGAGCGGCTTGAACAGCGCATCCAGCGCGAGTGGATCCTGAAGCCAGAAGCCCGCGTCGGCAGGCCGGTTGTGCAGCGGGTGGCTCCAGGCCACGCGCGGCGTCTCGGCCTCGTTGATCTGGTCCGGACCGACAATGGTCGGGTTCGGAAAGGTCGTCGGATCGGTCACGAAGGCTTCTAGGAATTTGCCGGAATAGCCCATCGAGATCGGGTCGGGCACCACGGTCTGCGGCGTGTTCAGGTTCTCTTCGGTCGACAGTCCCGACCAGGTGTAGAACAGCTGGCGGTGGACGATCGCGCTTTGCAACATCACCGCGCCGGGGCCGACATTGTAGAAGCGCCCGTCGTAGTCGAAGGTGAAAGCGCCCGAGGTGACCAGCACGAGCTGAAAGCCGCCCGGCGGGAGATGAAGATGGAAATCGGTGGGGCCGGTGTCCGGGCGGTAGATCGGCAGGTTCGTCGCGACTTCGTGCAGGAGGAAGGTTTCGTTGTTGGCGTGGAAGCCCTCGTTCGCGCGGTTGTAGAGGGCCTGCGGCCGGTACGTTGCTTCGAACCTGGCATTCCTGTCGCGATCGACCGCCACGAAATCCTGAGCGTTGAGGCGTAGTGGCGAGCCGTTCGGATGGGTGAGGCCGGTAAATTTGAGATCGCCGGCGGCATGCACGTTCATGGCACTCTCCGATCTTTGCCGCTCATCCGGTCTCCGGGCGCACGCATCTTGCTGCGCCAATTCGTGGGAGCAGGGAATCAGCCCTGACGCTGCCTTGCGAATTTTGGGCCAGTCGGGATGCAGCACGATGCGCGGGCTCTGCGGCCCCGCGCGGCGCGATGAAAAATCGAGATTGCACCTGAGGTTAGGCGGCACGTCAGGCTGGCTTGCCTGGGCCTCATCGCCGAGCCCGCACCCCCGACGACGGGGTGCGGTTTGTCTAATTTGTCGGCAAGCCCCGGCGCGGGCGTGCAGCCGCGCAGGTTGCGTCGATCAGCAAAGGCCGGCGGCCGGGCATGCGAAACCGCTCATTCGAACGATTGACGGGTGATCCGCTCGGGCTTGCCGATCGGGCTGTCCGCCCACTTCGCCATGTCCACCGTTCGCGCGTCGATGCCTTCGCACCAGAGGCAGCTGAGCTCCGCGCGGCCCTTGGCCGAAAGCAGCGGTACAAGTCCGTGGCCGCAGCCAGCGCAAGACGTGACGCGATTCACGCGTTCCTCCACGATCACCGAATTCAGGAGCGACATTGTCGTTCGCCAAGCTTGTGCGGGCGCTATGAAGGCGCACGAACGCTTCCGATCGGCGCGCTCGCGCCCGAGATCGTCGAGGCTGCGATCCAGCGCGAGACCGCTCCGATGTCCTCCGCATTCTCGCGATAGGCGCGAAGCTGGAATTCCGCCGAGCTGCCACGCTCCACGATGGTCCGGCAGTGCTCGACCTCGGCGGCGCAGTTCAGCGCGGCTGCGTCCCCGGCGACGTCGTCGATGATTCGGGCGAGCAGCTCCGAGATGGTGACCGGCCCGTCCTTCGAGGCAAAGATGCAATCGGTGCCGTAGCGCTGGGCCCGCCATTTGTTCTCGACCGCAATCGCGCGCTCGACCACCGTGACCTCCTTCGACCGATGCGGCCGCAGATAAAGATGGCGCGTCAGGCAGCGATAGAGCGAGGCGATGGCAACGGCGTCGTCGATGAAGGTGCAGGTGTCGGGCGCGCGAAGCTCGAGGGTCGGATGCCTCATGGACGGCCGCATCGCCCACCAGATATGGCTCTGGTCGGGAATCACGCCGGAGCGTTGCAGCGCGCCGACATATTCGTCGTAGTCGTGCCTGGTTTCGAACAGTTCGGGCAAGCCGGTGCGCGGCAGCTCGGAATAGGCGGCAAGCCGGTAGCCCTTCAGCCCGGTCTTGTGGGAATTCCAGAACGGGGAGGAGGCCGACAGCGCGATGAACAGCGGCAGATGCGGCAGCATCGCCCGCATCACCGCCATCCGCTTCTCGGGATCGGGCAGCTGGACGTGCACATGCATGCCGCACATCATGTTGCGGTGACCGATGCTGCGCAGATCCTCGATCATCTCCTCGTAGCGCGGCTTCGGACTCGGCTGCGACATGCGCCAGACCGCGGTCGGATGCGTGCCGCAGGCCATGATGACGAAGCCGTATTGCGCGGCGACGTTGGCGACCTCGCGGCGGAGGAATCGCAGCTCTTCCCGGGCGTCATTGACATCGACGTGAACGTTGGTGGCAACCTCGAGCTGGGATTGCAGCATCTCCCGCATCGCCTGGCCGCCGGTGGACCAGTTCACTGACTCGAACAGCGCATTGGGGGTTTCGATCGCGACCTCGAGGCTGCGGCGATCGGCGAGGAAGTATTCCTCCTCGATGCCGAAGGAATATTCAGCCGCCTTGCCCCGTCCGCCGGCAGCGCGGATGACGAGGTGCTGCCTGTCATCGGAGGAATCGAGGCGCAGCAGTTTCAAAACGTCTGAAGCAAATGTCATAGGGCCACCCGGCAGTGGTACTACCTGCGGGCAATAATCCGCCTGACGCGGGCCGGTTCCGCGTCGGCCTCACCGGAAATTGCAAGGTCGAACGGAACAATCTTCACGGTTTCGGACGCACGCGCGACCAGCGCGTGGTTCGGGGGAACTTCCGTCCAGTCCGTTTCCTTATCGAATGGCTCGGACACGACGACGACCTGGCCGCCGCCGGCCTCGCGATAATAGAGCGTGTTGGCGGCATCGTTGGCCGCGACGCGAAATGCATAGAGATCCCGGCCGTTTGCGATCGCGCTGGTGAAGCGCAGGCGCTCACGAAGCTCGCCCTCGTTGACCAGGCCGACCAGCGATTGCAGCACGGCTCGCGTTGCGCCAAGTGGATCGCCGTCGAGACCCGCGCCCATCATGGCGAGGAACACGGCTTCCGAATCGGTCGTGCCCAGCCGCGAGGGATAGTAGGCATCGGGGATCAGCGCCTCGATCCTGCGCCGCAGGCGATTCCAGCTGCCGACGAAGCCGTTGTGCATGAACATCCACTGGCCGCAGGCGAACGGATGACAATTCTGCCGCGTCACCGCCGTGCCGGTAGCGGCACGCACATGGGCGAAGAACAGATGCGAGCGCAGATGGCGGCAGAGGTAGCGCAGGTTTTCGTCGGACCAGGCCGGACGGGTCTCGCGGTAAAGGCCGGGTTCCGGATGCTCGCCATACCAGCCGAGTCCAAAGCCGTCGCCGTTCGAGCCGGCCGTCGACTGCAGCGAGCGGATGCTTTGCGCGATCAGCGAATGCTCGGGCTCGGTGACATAAGGTTCGAACGAGGTCGTCTCGCCCCGGTATGCGATCCAGCGGCACATGCGGCCTTCCTGTGAGGATGTGGCGTAAGGTTCACCAACAAGATCGCCTGTGTTGGGTTCCCGGCGATGTGTTCTGCAAAGTCCGGATCATTTCTGCGGCGTGTTTTAGACGTTCATTTACCCTGCATTGCGGGAACCAGCGCATTAATACATCTCTTAACGCCGACACGGTTAGGTTGCGCGCGAATTTTGAGTGCGCATCATGAGCCGATTTGTTCTTTTCACCTGCATGGCGTTCGTCTCCACGTTCGTGGGCGTCTCCTGGGCGATGCGCGGATTTCCGGTGTCGCACGTTTCGCCGGTCGGTGAATTGAGGCCCACGCTCAGTTCCTCGTTCGGCGATGAGCATTCAAAGGCCAAGCAGCGGAAGGATTGGGAAGCGGAGCACACCCTGCAAAGCGACAAGGACCCTAAGCAAGACGCACTGCGGATGGACGCATTGCAGGCAAGCACCGCTTACGCGATGTCGCCGTGCGACGACACCATGAAGGCGAACCTGAGGGCAGCTACGGAGGCCTATGCGCGGGGCTGGGTGAAGATCTACGAATGCCCAAATCCGAGAATGGGCATGTTCTGCAGTGAAGAGAAGCGCGATCGGGCGAACGCCGCGTATTCCACGCCGCTGGACGTTCGCGTCAAGGCGCAACTGGCCGAGGCGTTCAAACAAAAGGGCATCGTCAAGGAAGACTTCCCGGAGGATATCCGCGACGTCGTTCTCTGGTTCAGCGGGCCTGGTATGTTGTTTGATCCGTCTCCGGTATGCCTGCCACGGCAGCAGGCGTCGGCGAGCTTCAAATGAGCCGCGCCTGGTTCATCGTCTGGGCGCTTGTCATCTGGCAGGTCGCCGCCTGGGCATTCGCTCCGCAGAAGACAGCCCAGCAACCAGCAGCACCGGTCGATGGTCCGGGTTATGGCTCCAACGAAGAGATCTTCGTGAACGGTCGCGCAGGCTTACGCCGCGAGACCGCTCTGGCGTTCGAGCGCCCTTATGGATCGCGTTGCGTGGGAGAGGGGCGGAAGCAATTCGTCGCCCATATCGACTACTACTATTATCGACGTCAGAACGACATGGAACACTACCCCAAGATTTTCGGGAAAGCCGGGGCAGACTACATCACCAAGCAATGGTCGACCGGAGACGACAAGCGCTTCGAACGCCTGACCCAGGAAGCCTACGCGCAAGGCTATCTTGCCCTATCAGATTTCGGTGACGTCGGGCGCAAACTGGCGGAAGCCGTTGTGAGGGGCGAGCGCGTCGTCGCGCATTCCTGCGCAAGCTGACTCAGGTTGGCAGCGGGATCAGCGCCGCGACCTCGCGATCATGCGCGTCCACGCTTGCCGCAAGCCCTTGCGCGACGCCGACCCGATCAGCTTCAGGGCGGTTCTGGCTCATCTTGCGCTTGCCCTCGAACCGCACCACGGGAATGCGCACGCCGACGATCCCTCGCAACTGCGCGGCGATGAAATCGGCGGGGGCATCGCTGACGACCCACGGCTTGGCGCGCGCGCCTTCGTGCCTGTTGGTCAGCCGCGTCACGGCGTCGAGCAGGCGCTCCGGCTCCTGGAAGAATTCGACCGGGCCGTAGGCATGCACGGTGACGTAATTCCAGGTCGGCACCACCTTGCCGGTCTCCTGCTTGGTCGCGTACCAGGACGGCGTCACATAGGCGTCGGGGCCGTTGAAGATGGCGAGCGCATCGCCGATCGGCGGCAGCTTCCATTGCGGGTTGGCCCTGGCGACATGCCCATAGAGCACGCCGTGCTCGCCTTCGCTCTCGTCGAGGAAGAGCGGCAGGGGCGTGGCGACCGGGCCCTCGGCGGTGGCCGTCACCAGGCTGGCGAGGCGCGCACCGCGGATGGTCGCGCGGATGCTCTCGATGTCTTCGTCCTTGAAGGCGGGCGGGATGTACATGGCGTGTCTCCGTTCTCGATGCGGAGATAGCCGGAATCTGGCCTGTACGAAACGGCCAGTTTCACGTGAATTGATCAGTCCAGTTCGGCGGCGGCCTGGGCGAGGAGCTTGCAGCCTCTCTCGATCTGCGCGATCTCCAGCGCCGAATAGCCCATGACGAGACCGACGGTCTTCCGCGTCCGGCTCGGCGTCCGGATTGGGCCGACCAACAACGCCGAGACGGGATAGATGCCGACGCCTTTCGCGCGCGCCGCCCGGATCAATGCGTCCTCGTGCTTCTGCGGCAGATCGTCGAGCCACGCCACCACGTGCAGGCCCGCAGCCGTGCCCTCGATCCGGACACGATCTCCGAACCGGCGGCGCAACGCGCCGATCAGTGCCTGCTGGCGCTCGGCGTTGCGCCGGCGCACGCGCCTGACGTGGCTGTCATAGGCGCCGCTTTCGAGCATCGAAGCGAGCGCGTGCTGTTCGATCAGCGGCGTGTGCCGGTCCATGATCTGCTTGGCGGCGGCGAACAGGGATCGCAGCCCGGCGGGCACGACCAGGTAGCCGATCCGTAAGGTCGGGGAGAGCGTCTTGGAGACGGTGCCGAGATAGATCACGTTGTCGCTGCCCTCCAGCGCATGCAGCGGCGGGATCGGCTTGGTGTCGTAGCGATACTCGCTGTCGTAGTCATCCTCGATCACGTAGGCGTCGTGCTTGCGTGCCCAGGCAAGCAATTGGTGCCGGCGTCCGATCGGCATGACGCCGCCGAGCGGATATTGATGCGACGGCGTCACATAGGCGAGCCGGGCCTCGATGCCGTCGAGCCGCGCTGTCTCCAGTCCGTCCGCGTCAACGGGGATCGGCACCGTTTCGGCGCCCGTCGCCGCGAGCGTGTGCCGCGCCATCTGGTAGCCGGGATCCTCCATCACGAAGCGGTCGCCGGCGTCGAGCAGGAGGCGCGCGCAGATGTCGAGGCCCTGCTGCGAGCCGTTCACGACAACGATCTGATCGACCTCGCAGCGGACGCTTCGCGATCGCCACAGATAGCCCTGAAGCGCGGTCCGCAGCCGCAGCGCGCCGCAGGGGTCGTCATAGGCCAGCCGCTCGGGCTTGCGCGCCATCGCCGCCGTCACGGCCTTCTTCCATGCCAGCACCGGGAAATCCGACGGCGAGAGCTCGCCATAGCGGAAGTTGGCGATGAGCCCCCGCGGCGGCTCGTTCCAGCGCGGCGGGTCCGACCGCAGCCGCTCGCCGAAGGCCGACAGAAGCGGCTTGCGCGCCGAGGGTCGCGATGCGGCGCGCGCGCGTCCGCGTTCGACGACGGCGCGGGCAACGCGCGGCCGCGCGCCATGGCGAGTCTCGATGAAACCTTCGGCAGCGAGCTGCTCATAGGCGACGGTCACGGTCGAGCGCGCCACGCCCATCTCGCCGGCAAGCGCCCGCGACGACGGCAGCAGGCCGTCGATGCCGTAGACCGGCGTCAGAATTTGATCCCTCAGGGCTTCGTAGATCTGGCGCGCACCCATGCGGCCGGCGCGATCGCCGGGAGTCGTCTTCATCTGGATCATCCACATTCCTGGCTCGGCATTCGTCCGAACGGATGATGCCGGAATGTGGTTCTAATCCCGTTCGCCGAGAGTTTCGACGTAAGCCTTGCCGTAGGGGTAAAAATGCTCCTTGTGGCCCTGATCCCAGAGGGCCTTCAGCCCAGGCGCGGTGATGTCCCAGTCCGGACGGCAATTCATGCTGACGGCCCGGAGATCCTGGCGCAGCTCTTCGACGGTCGGGCGTCCGAAGAACCAGTAGCCGTTATAGATCTTGTGAACGCGCAGGCCGGGCTCCAGCACGATGACGTGCGGGATCATCGGATTGTGGACGGGATCGGTGTATTCGGCGATGTCGAGATCCTTCTGAACGATCCGCCGCGAATCCGACAGGAAAGGCCAGTGCGCCCCGACGCCGCTGCGATATTCGCTGGTCTGGGTGATGTTGTCGGTGGTGATCGTGACCAGCCGGCAATAGCCGACCTCCATCTCGCGATGGAGTTGCAGCAGGCCTTCGGCCTGGCGGCGATCCTTCGGGCAGAAGCCGCCGCGGCCGAGAACGAGCACCATCGGATCGCCACCCTGCAGCTCGGAGAGCTTTCGGTGCTTGCCGGTGTGGTCCCTGAGCTCGTAATCGGGGAAGGTTACTCCCGGCATCATGTCAGGTCGCATTGAACTCTCCCATGTCTTCGAACTCTCGCATGTCCGGCGTGGGTGCCGACACTCACAGATCGATCACGACGTCGCCCTGGGGCCTTGAACAGCAGATCAGGACATTGCCGTCCGCGGGTGCGTCGAGTGGGTCCGGCGCGTAGCTGACAGATCCGGCCACGAGCCCGCTCTCGCAGTTGTGGCAGACCCCAGTGCGGCACGACCAGCGCACGGGAACGTCGCAGGCTTCGGCCAGCTCGAGCAGGCTGGCATATGACGGTCCCCAGCAGACATTGAGGCCGCTGCGGGCGAACGAGACCATCGGGCCCGGGCCGGTTGTGCCGGCCGGCAAATGCGCCCGCGTCTGTGGGGAGGCCGCTATGCCGGGTGTCAGGGGCGGTCCGGCGCCGAACATCTCGGTGTGAACGCGATCCGGTGCGACACCGAATGCGGTAAGCCCGCGCGAGAGATCGGTCATGAACGGTGCCGGCCCGCACAGATAGAAATCGCCGTCCGATGGGACGCCGAGGGTTTGAAGCACCCGGAGGTCCAGATGTCCGATCGAGTCGAAATCCACGTCGAGACGATCGCCCGGGTCGGGCGCGCTGTAGCAGACATGGCTGTGATGGTGGGCCAGCCCAGCCAACAGCCCGCGCACCTCGGCGGCGAACGCATGTTCGCGACCGTTGCGAGCGCCGTGCAGCCACCAGACCTCTCGCGTCGATGCTTCCGCAGCGAGCGCGTGCAGCATCGCAAGCACCGGCGTCACGCCGATGCCGGCACTCAGCAAGACGACGGGCCGTGGATATTGCCGCAGCGTGAAACTTCCGCGTGGCGCGCCGATCTGCACGGCGTCACCAATCTTGACCTCGTCGGCGACATATTGGCTCGCCGCGCCGTGGGTTTCCCGCTTGATGCTGATGCGCCAGGACGCGGCATCGGAGCAGCTGGACAGCGAATAGCTGCGCGTCATCGCCGGTGCCGTGGAGGCGCCGAGCCGCACGATGACGAACTGCCCGGGCAAGGCGGCGGCGACGGGATGTCCGTCCGTGGGTTCGAGGATCAGCGACGTCACGTTGCCGCTCTCGGCGATCTTGCGCGCGACGCGAAACGGCCGGAAGCCGCGCCAGGCCGGAGGCGGGCTCGACGCCGGGCCGAGCCCGGCGTTTCCCGCCGCCGTGTCCTTGCGGTGCTGCTCGAGCAGCGCCTCGAAGGAATGACGCCAGCCGCCACTCAGCGCCGGAATTTTCAGCGCGCGCTCCAGGCGGTCGCGCGGGTGAGGGGGCAGATAGAGCAGCGCATTGATCTCGGACACGCTCATGTGTTCGGGGCCATCAGCGACCCGGACGATCTCGTCGCCGGCCTCGACGTCGCCTTCCTCGATTACACGAAAATAGAAGCCGGGCCGGCCGTGCCTGACGAGCAGCGCGGCCATGTCCGGCTCCTCCATGCGAATGCCCAGCCGGTAGCAGGTGACGCGCGGCTGCGTCACCTCGAACAGCGCAGTGCCGATCTTGTAACGGTCTCCGATGCGGACGTCCTTGTCGGCGAGGCCCTCGACGGTAAAATTCTCGCCGAATTGACCGTGGACGAGGTTCGCTCGACCGAGATGCTCCTGCCAATATTGATAGGAGTCCTGCTGGTAGACGTAGACAGCGCGCTGCTCGCCGCCATGACCGGCGGTATCGCCCTGGCCATCGCCGTCGATGTTGAGCCGGCGCACCCTGCGCGGACCACTGACGGGTGCCTTCCAGATTCCGGTATGCACGGTCCTGCCTTGCCACGCGATGTCGCGTGGCAGGCCGACATTGAGGGAGAGCAAGCGGGTCATGGGGGTTCCCCGGCGTGACAGGCGCGGCTCTGGCGGATTCCAGGTCGCTGCAATGCCAATCTGCATCCTTGTCGGATTTTTGGCCCGTTAGTCGTTGTTAGACGTTGCTAGCCCGTCTTGTCGCCGGCTGTCTGCGCCCCGATCTGGGGAGCAGACACCGCAAGACGGGAGAGCGCGATGGATGATCAGGCGATACTGGCGGCCCTTCAGCGCCATTGGGCTGCGTCGGACGCGAATGATTTCGAGGCTGAGCATGACATCTATCGCGAGGACGCCGTGCTCGACTATCCGCAGTCCGGTGAGCGCATCCGGGGCCGCAGGACGATTCAGGAAAGCCGGTTCGTGCAGCCCAACAAGAAGCGCTTCACGGTCCGCCGGATCGTCGGCGGCGGCGATCTCTGGGTGAGCGAGTTCGTGCTGACCTATGACGGGGTGCCGTCCTATGTCGTCAGCATCATGGAATTTCGCGAAGGACTGGTGGCGCAGGAGACGCAATATTTCGGTGAGAGGTTCGATCCGGCGCCGTCGCGCGCGCATCTGGTGGAGGTCGTGAGGTGAGTTGCGCGCTCCACACTCCGCTGTCATTCCCCGCGAAGGCGGGGAATCCAGTACGCCGCGGCTTCTCGATGAACCACGGACGTCTCGGAGTACTGGATCGCCCGCCTGCGCGGGCGATGACAGCGAGGATAATCGCAGGCGCGTAGCCCGCACAGCTGCTTAGCCACATTCAGCAACACGGAACCCGATGCGGCGGCTGGTCGCACTCCGTTCGCCTTGATTCCGGCCCACCCATCTTTATGTCTGGAGCGAACAAGAATCCGGGCCCCTCTGGCGAGGACGCTGACGTTGTCGGCAAAACCTCGCGATGTCGGATGACCTGTCCCGCGCGAATGCGATGGATCGGCCGATCGTCGGGCCTTCTCGAGTTCTCTCCGACCAATCGTCCCCATCGCAGCTCCGCGCGGTCATTTCGCAACGTAAGGGAGCTACGATGTCTGACGCCGCCACTTCCAATCCGATCGAAATCGAGATCACGGAACCGTCCAGGCTGAACGAGCAGGCCGCGGTCGCGTTGGTCATTGCCGGTGCGCTCGTCGCCGTCGCCGATCGGCGCGTTTCGCCGGTCGAGCGCGACGAGGTGATCCGCTTCATCAGGGATCGCGGACTGGCGCCGCACATGAGCGACGACCGGCTGTTTGCGATATTCGACGAACTGGCGGAACGACTCGAGGAGCCCGACTTTGCCAATGTGGTGATCGACACGTTGCGTCCGGTCTCGGACCTGCCGCTGTCGGCCCATTTGATGGAATTGTCGGAGCGCGTCGCGGCTGCGGACGAGGACGTGGATCCCCATGAGGTGCAGGCGATCAAGCTGTTGCGCCTGCTGACGCTGGTGCTGCCGCGCGCAAAGCCGGTGGCGCCGGGCAGCGCAGGCACTGAACGGCGCGCCGCCACGCAGGAGTGAGCATGAGCACAGCATCGGACGAGCGTACGACAGGGAACCTGGTCACCACCGGCCAGATGGCCGGTGGCGACCCGCGTCTCGACAAGCTCGTCCGCCGCCTGCCGCCGCGCATGGGCGATACCGTCGCCTATCTGCTGAAACCGTCCAGCCGCTGGGTGAGGATCCCGTCGGGCGCGCTGCTCATCGTTGGCGGCGTGCTCTCCTTCCTGCCGGTGCTCGGAGTCTGGATGCTGCCGCTCGGCCTCGCACTGCTCGCCGAAGACGTCCCGGCGTTGCGCGCCTCGCGCTCCAAGGTCCTGGATTGGGTCGAGCGGAAGAAGCCGCAATGGCTCGATCCGTCTGCATCGAAAATGATCAATCATGACTGAATTCATCACCGCCGACGCGCTGACCGCGCTGCTCCAGGTCATCCTGATCGACCTCGTGCTCGCCGGCGACAATGCCGTCGTCATCGGCCTTGCCGCCGCCGGCCTGCCGGCCGAGCAGCGCCGCCGCGCCATTGTCGTCGGCATCGTCGCCGCGACAGCCTTGCGTATCGTCTTCGCCGGCGTCGCGACCCAGCTCCTGCAGGTGATCGGCCTGCTGCTCGCCGGCGGCGTGCTGCTGCTGTGGGTGTGCTGGAAGATGTGGCGCGAGCTGCGCGAGCAGTCCGCGCACACCGAGCTCTCGTTAAGCCATGGCGGCAGCGCGGGCAGCGTAGCGGTGCCGCGCAAGACCTTCGGGCAGGCGGCGTTGCAGATCGTCGCCGCCGACGTCTCGATGTCGCTCGACAACGTGCTCGCGGTCGCAGGTGCCGCGCGCGAGCATCCCTACATCCTCGCGTTCGGACTGTTGCTGTCGGTCGCGATGATGGGCGTCGCCGCCGATCTACTCGGCCGGGTGTTGCAGAAGCAGCGCTGGATCGCCTATGTCGGTCTCGCCATCATCGTTTACGTCGCCTTCGAGATGATCTATCGCGGTTCGCTCGAGCTCGCGCCGGTCATCGCGAGTCTCTGAGGCGACAATTCCTGCCTGCAATCCGGAGTGATCCATGACGTCTGAACGCAAAGCACCTTCGGCGCACGCCGGGCCGCGACCGAAAATCGGCCCGTTCGCCCAACTCATCTTCGGCTCGCGCTGGCTGCAGGTGCCGCTCTATGTCGGCCTCATCGTCGCGCAGGGCGTCTATGTGCTCCTGTTCCTGAAAGAGCTCTGGCACCTGGTCGCGCACTCGTTCGACGCCAGCGAGCAGCAGATCATGCTGGTCGTGCTCGGACTGATCGACGTCGTCATGATCTCGAACCTGCTGGTGATGGTGATCGTCGGCGGCTACGAGACCTTCGTCTCGCGCCTGAACCTGAACGGCCATCCGGACGAGCCGGAATGGCTGAGCCACGTCAATGCCAGCGTGCTGAAGATCAAGCTCGCGATGGCGATCATCGGCATTTCCTCGATCTCGCTGCTCAGGACCTTCATCGAGGCCGGCAATCTCGGCACCACGCGCAGCAATTTCACCGAGTCCGGGGTGATGTGGCAGGTCCTGATCCACCTGACCTTCATCATTTCCGCGGTCGGTATCGCATGGGTCGACCGGCTCAGCGACAGCGGGCACCGCAAGGAGAATGGTCACGCCTGAGGGGCGATCCGCTCTCTCAGGCGTCGATGGCCAGATGCAACGGACGCCGTCCGCGCGCCAGCGTCTCGGACGGCGCTTCGCCGAAGACCAGTCTGTAGCTCCTTGAGAAGTCGCCCAGGTGCCAGAAGCCGTTGCCGAGCGCGGCGGCCTTGACGGTCAAGCCATCGCCCCCGGTCATGAGCTGAACGCGAACGGCCCACAACCGCTTGAGGCGCAGATAATGGTGCAGGCTCACGCCGTGCACCGCGTGCGTCGCGACCTGGAGCGTACGCACGGACACGCCGAGCGCGGCGGCGAGGTCGTCGCTGTAGAGCGGCTTGCTGCCGAACAGCGCAACGACGTCGTCGAGATGCGCGATCAGCTTGCGGTGCTTGTCGAATGAACCGGGGCGGGCGGTGCGTGCGCCTGCCGGCAGCAGGGTGGCGTCGAGGCCGGCGAGCAGCGTTTCCTGGATCGGGCGGTAGAGCGCCTCGAGTTGCCGGGGATCGTTGCATGCCGACGCCAGCGAGAACATCTCCACGATGGCCGCGCGCAGGCGCGCCATCGGATCGTCCTGCGTGCGCACATAGGAGAGGACGGTGTCGAAATCCGCCCAGCCGCGATGGCGCATGTCCGAGTTGAAGCGCAGCATCAGAACGGGGGCTTTGCCGCGCATGACGGCGATCATCGAACTATCGACCTCGCGGCCATTGGCGATGGAGTGAAAGGTGAGGGGAACAACGAGGCCGACGCCGTTGTCCGTACCGATCTCGGCCTCATACCGCCGTGCAAAGGAGCGCTGGAGCACGAAGAGCCCGTCGCGGAGCGGCAGGATGGCGCGAGACAGCGAGAATTCCCGCGGACGGAGCGGCGTGCTGGTGCCGAGACCGAGCACCTCGTTGGCGCGAAATTCGTCGAAATCCGAGAAGCGCTCGACGCCGAGGACGCGCGATGGTTTTAGCCGACGGACCGGCATTTCGGGAACCCAGGGCATGTCGGGGTGAGGGGGTTTAATCCGCACGAGCGTATCAGAGGCCCGACCGTCGGCCATATTCCGGTAAACTACTGCCTGCACGGCGGCGAAGTACGCGAGTCCGGCAGGCTCAGATCGTTCACTTCAGAATTTCGCACACCGTAGGATGTGATCCGTCGTCAAGCCGCGCGTTACTTGTGGAGATGCCCTGCCACCACGCTTCCAACGCGTTGCGCTCGCAGCCGAGCCTGACGCTCATGCCGCCGGCGAACTTGATCCAGTCGGCGAAATGGTCCTTGCCGACCGCGATCACCAGGGGAATGTCGGCGTCGAGCGCGCGTCCGATCAGATGGGACAGGCCCTTGCCATCGCGCTCGCGCTTGCCGAAGCGATTGATGATGACGAGATCGGCACCATGCGAGAGGGCGTCCGCGATCCGCATCCCCGCATTTTGCAGCCGCGCGAGATCGAGACGGCAGCCGCGCGCGGCCGGATCGAAATCCTGCGCGAGCAGAAGCGTCTCGCCGCTGTGAAGCAGCACCGCCGACAGGCTCGAATCCGCGCATTGGCCGGCCTGAACCATGCCGACGACGCGACAGCCACGCGCATTCAGATCCGCCGCGAAGCTGCGCAGGACCGCGTCGGGGTCCTGATGCGCCTCGTAGACGAGGGCGGCGAGGTCGCATTGCGCATCGAACATGGTCCGCCTCCGTTTGACGGCAGAGGATTGGGGCCGCGACGCTTCCGCCGCGGCCCCGGTTTTCCGATCAGGCCGCCGGCGGGCCGTTGATGATCTGCAGCTGGGTGAACTCGGCGAGACCTTCCTCGGCGAATTCGGTGCCGATGCCCGACTGCTTGGCGCCGCCGAACGGGATGTGCGGAGCCATGTCGAGGTGCTTGTTGATCCAGACCGTGCCGGACTCGAGCTGCGTTGCGACCTCGTGTGCGCGCTTGATGTCGGACGACCAGACCGACGCGCCGAGGCCGTAGGTGGTGGCGTTGGCGCGGCGGATCGCGTCGTTCTTGTCGGAGTACTTGATCAGCGGCAGCACGGGGCCGAACTGCTCCTCGTCGACCAGCTTGGAGCCTTCCTGGATGTCGCGCACGATGGTCGGCTCGATGAAATAGCCGGGACGGTCCATCGCCGAACCGCCGGCGACCACCTTGCCGTTCTTGCGCGCGTCTTCGAGGAACGTCTTCACCTTCTCGTACTGCATCCTGTTCTGCAGCGGCCCGAGCTTGGTGCCCTGCTTGGCGCCGTCGTCCACCACCGTGCTCTTGGCGATCGCGACCAGCTCGTTGCAGAGCTCGTCATAGACGGACTCGTGGACGTAGAGTCGCTTGATGGCGAGGCAGACCTGGCCGGAGTTCTGGAACGCGCCTTCGAAGATGCCGGGAGCGACCTTCTTCGGGTCAACATCGTCGAGCACGATACCGGCGTCGTTGCCGCCGAGCTCCAGCGTGATGCGCTTGAGCGTCTGCGCCGCGCTCGCCATCACCTTCTGCCCCGTGGCGGAGGAGCCGGTGAAGGAGATCTTGCGGATATCGGGATGCTTGGTCATCTCGCCGCCGAGATCGTTGGCGTCGGTGATGAAGTTGAGAACGCCCTTCGGCAGGACATCCTTGATCAGCTCGGCGAAGCGCAGCGTCGCGAGCGGCGTGGTCGGCGCCGGCTTCACCACCAGCGTGTTGCCGGCGAGCAGGGCCGACGGCAGCTTGAAGCTGAGGATCAGCAGCGGATAGTTCCAGGGAATGATGGCGCCGACGACGCCGAGCGGGCGGCGATAGGCTTCCACCTTGCGGTCACCGGAATCCTCGATCACCTTCATCGGCAGTTCGAGCGAGCTGAGGTAGCGGAAGAACGCGGCCATGCCGAGGACCTCGCCGGTGGCGTCGCCAAGCGGCTTGCCTTGCTCGCTGGTGAGGATGTGGGCGAGCTCGCCCGAATTCGCCTCGATGACGTCGGCCATCCTGTTCACGAGCTTGCGGCGTTCCGCCATCGGGGTCGCGGCCCAGGCCGGGAAGGCGGCCTTCGCCGCGGCGACGGCGGCATCAAGCTGCGCCTTCGAGGCACGCGGACACTGCGCCAGCACCTCTTCGGTCGCGGGATTGAGAACCGGCATGGTCTGGTCGCCGGGCACCATCTTGCCGTCGATGAGAAGATTGTAGTCACTCATTGGCTTTGCGCTCCCTTGCAGAAACGGGCCGTTCGGGGCCTCGTTATATCGAACTATATATCACGACTTCGCCGGGCCGACCATGGCGGCCGGTTCGATCAATTCCAGAAAAGCAGGGCTGGACGTGGGTGGACATATCGATATATCGTTATGAATATAGCGAACCGTGTTCCGGGACTGACGATGGAAATCAAGGTGAGGCAGCTCACGACCTGCGAGGTGGCGTCCGACGGCGGTGCGATCTCGCTGGGCTTCGAGGATCTGGCGGGCAACCCCGCCGCGGTCAGCGTCTCGCTCAACCAGGTCGGCGCCCTCATCATGACGCTGCCCGGGCTGCTCGAGGCGGCGCTGAAGACCCGCTACGGCGACCAGAGCCTGCGCTACGCCTATCCGCTGGCGTCCTGGGCGATCGAGCAGGCGACCGATACGACCCAGCGCATCATCACGCTTCAGACCGAGGACGGCTTCAAGGTGCGCTTCTCGATCCCGAAAGCCGAGCAGAGCCTGCTCGGCGAAGCGCTGATCCAGCCGATGCCGGAAATGTCGGTGCGGCCGAACTAGTACCCGGAATCAGAGCTGAGTGATACGGCGGCCTTTGAAACGGCGTTGACGGACCTTTTTCTTGGTCCAGACGAAGGGCTCGGCTCTGTCGTTGTATGCGTTGAC
>NZ_JASAUS010000080.1:0-40474 GCF_029953005.1 Bradyrhizobium sp. Mp27
CGTCAACGCATACAACGACAGAGCCGAGCCCTTCGTCTGGACCAAGAAAAAGGTCCGTCAACGCCGTTTCAAAGGCCGCCGTATCACTCAGCTCTGATTCCGGGTACTAGCTTGCGTTTGTTGCGGGGGCTTTTCCGCGCTAGGCTCCCGCCCGGGGTTTCCCAATCGCCAGTGGCTTGCCGATGAATCTGCTCGATCCACAAGGGCCGGTGGCTGTCGCCAACAGCACCATCCTGGTTGATTCCGTCTTCATCATGCTCGTGATCGTGGTGCCGACCATTTTCGCGATCTTGGCCTTTGCGTTCTGGTTTCGCGCGTCCAATCCGAGAGCACGTTACCAGCCTGACTTCGTCTATTCCGGCCGCGTCGAGATGGTGGTGTGGGCGATCCCCGCGCTCACCGTGATCCTGCTCGGCGGCGTCGCCTGGATCGGCTCGCACCAGCTCGATCCCGCTGCGCCCGTGCCGGGCACCGGCAGTCCGGTCCGCATCCAGGCGGTCTCGCTCGACTGGAAATGGCTCTTCATCTATCCGGACCAGCGCATCGCCACCGTCAACACGCTGACGGTGCCGGCCGGCGCCGAGCTGAATTTCCAGCTGACGTCGTCGAGCGTGATGAACGTGTTCTTCATCCCGCAGCTCGGCAGCATGATCTACACCATGAACGGCATGGTGACGCGGCTGAACCTGCGCGCGGACAACGAGGGTAAGCTTCAGGGTCTGTCGGCGCATTTCTCCGGCGACGGCTTTCCCGACATGATGTTCGACGTCAACGTGATCTCGCCGCTCGCCTTCCCGGATTGGGTCGCGACCACGGCGAAGACCGATGCGGTGCTGAACGAGGAGAGCTACACGAAGCTGATGCAGCAGGGCATCGAGAAGAACAGGCTGACCTTTCGCCTGGACGATCCCCGTCTGTTCGACCTGATCGCAACCCAGCACATTCCGCCAGGGCCCGGCCCAGAGCTGCTCTCCGATGCCGGCCGTCCCCACAGTGGAGGCCACGATGCTCGGTAAACTCGATTGGTCGGCGATCCCGTTCGGCCAGCCGATACCCCTCGTCGCGGGTGCCGTGGTGCTGGTCGCGATCCTGGCCGTGTTGATCTGGGTCGTGGTCAAGGGGCACCTGCCTTATCTCTGGCACGAATGGATCACCAGCGTCGATCATAAGCGCATCGGCGTGATGTACATCCTGCTGGCTTCGGTGATGCTGCTGCGCGGGGGCAGCGACGCCATCATGATGCGGATCCAGCAGGCGATCGCCTACCAGTCGCAGGGCTATCTCCCGCCCGAGCACTACAACCAGATCTTCTCGGCGCACGGCACCATCATGATCTTCTTCACGGCGATGCCGTTCGTGATTGGGCTGATGAACCTGGTGGTGCCGCTTCAGCTCGGGGTGCGCGACGTCGCCTTTCCCACGCTCAACTCCGTCGGCTTCTGGCTGACAGCGACCGGCGCGCTGCTGGTCAATATCTCGCTCGTGGTCGGCGAGTTCGCGCGCACCGGCTGGCTGGCTTTTCCGCCGCTGTCGGAACTGTCCTATTCGCCAGGCGTCGGCGTCGACTATTACGCGTGGTCTTTGCAAATCTCCGGCGTCGGCACGCTGGTCGCCGGCATCAACCTCGTCACCACCGTGCTGAAGCTGCGCACCAAGGGCATGAACTATCTGCGCATGCCGATGTTCTGCTGGACCACGCTGGCCTCGAACCTCCTCATCGTCGCGGCGTTCCCGATTCTCACTGCCACGCTGGCGATGCTGCTGCTCGACCGTTACCTCGGCTTTCACTTCTTCACCAATGAAGCCGGCGGCAACGTCATGATGTTCATGAACCTGATCTGGGCCTGGGGGCACCCGGAGGTCTATATCCTCGTATTGCCGGCCTTCGGCATCTTCTCCGAGGTGGTGTCGACCTTCTCAGGCAAGGCGCTGTTCGGCTATCGCTCGATGGTGCTTGCGACCATGGCGATCTGCGTTATCTCCTTCATGGTCTGGCTGCACCATTTCTTCACGATGGGCGCAGGCCCCGACGTCAACGCCATCTTCGGCATCGCCAGCATGATCATTGCGATACCGACGGGGGTGAAGATCTACAATTGGCTTTTCACGATGTATGGCGGCCGCATCCGCTTTGCGACGCCGATGCTGTGGGCGGTCGGCTTCATGGTCACCTTCATCATCGGCGGATTGACGGGCGTGCTGGTCGCGGTGCCGCCGGCCGACTTCATGCTCCACAACAGCATGTTCCTGGTGGCGCACTTCCACAATGTCATCATCGGCGGTGTGCTGTTCGGCGCCTTCGCCGGCTTCGAATACTGGTTCCCGAAGGCGTTCGGCTTTCGTCTCGACGAGCGCTGGGGCAAGGCCGCGTTCTGGTTCACGTTCCTCGGCTTCTACGTCACCTTCATTCCGCTCTATATCGCCGGCATGCTCGGCATGACCCGGCGCATGCAGCACTACGACGTCGCGGCCTGGCGGCCATGGATGTTCGTGGCGGCCGCCGGCATGGCGGTGCTGACGATCGGCGTGATCTGCCAGATCGTGCAGCTCGTGGTCAGCATCCGCAACCGCGAGGCCCTGCGCGACCGCACCGGCGATCCCTGGGACGGCCGCTCGCTGGAATGGGCGACCTCGTCGCCGCCGCCGGTGTTCAACTTCGCCTTCTATCCGGATGTGCGCGGCGAGGATGCTTATTGGGATCAGAAGGCCCAAGCCAAGCAGCAGCAGCTCGAGCATGATCGGCCGGAGTATCAGGATATCGAGATGCCCAGGAACTCGCCGACCGGCTTCGTCTGCGCGTTCTTCGCCACCATCATGGGCTTCGCGCTGATCTGGCACATCTGGTGGATGGTGATCCTGGGCGGCATCGGCGCATTCGCGACCTTCGTCGTGTTCGCCTGGCGCGACCATGACGAATACGTCATTCCGGCCGACGAGGTCGCAGCGATAGACCGCATCAATCTCGAGGAACGGCGTAGCCTCGTCAGCATGGCGGGAGCGCTCTGATGTCGATGACGGCGACCGCCGGCCGCGCACATGCCGACCCCCACCACATCGGGCTCGTCGTCGAGCATCCAGGCCCGGCATCGAAGCGCATCGTGACCGCCTACGGCTTCTGGGTCTTCCTGCTCTCCGATATCGTGATGTTCTCCTGCTTCTTCGCGGCCTATGCGGTGCTGTCCGGCCAGACCGCCGGCGGCCCCAGCGGCTCGGAGATCTTCGAGCAGAGGAATGTCGCAATCGAGACGGTCTGCCTGCTGCTGTCGAGCTTCACATGCGGCATGGCCAGCATTGCCGCCGACGTGCGCAACCGGTTCTGGTTCTATCTCGGCATGACCGTAACCTGCGTGCTCGGACTGATCTTTCTCACCATCGAGTTCCGCGAGTTCGCCGACCTCGTCGCACGCGGCTATGGCCCGTCGCGCAGTGCGTTCCTGACGTCGTTCTTCTCGCTAGTGGGCTGCCACGGCCTGCACGTCTCCGCCGGCATATTGTGGCTGCTCACCATGATGGCCCAGGTGTTCGCAAAGGGCTTTCGCGCCGACGTCTTGCGCCGGATGATGTGCTTTGCGCTGTTCTGGCATGCGCTCGACATCGTCTGGGTCGGGGTCTTCTCCGTCGTCTACCTGCTTGGGAGTGCCGTATGAGCGATCAGACGCATGTGCGGACCGGACACGATCTCGCACCGGGCGAGGAAGAGCAACACAGCGTCGGCGAGCGGGTGCTCGGCTATGTCGTCGGTCTCGGCCTCGCGCTGCTGCTCACGGCAACGTCATTCTTCATCGCCGGCACCGACCTGGTCTGGCAGCCATCGATCCCCGTCGCTCTGATCGTGCTGGCGATCGCGCAGATGGGCGTGCACCTCGTGTTCTTCCTGCACATCACGACGGGGCCTGACAACACCAACAACGTGCTGGCGCTCGCCTTCGGCCTTCTGGTCGTCTTCCTGGTCGTCGGCGGCACCGTCTGGATCATGGGCCATCTGAACGCGAACATGCCGCCGATGGATCAGATCATGCCGATGCGGAAATAGGGCGCACAAAAAAGAAGAGCCGCTCGTTGTGACAAGCGGCCCAAGTCTAGGGAGGAAACGCCCGAGCAAAGCAATCGGACCGAAGCCGGATTGCTGCCAAGGAACGCTCGCGCAAAGCGCTTGCGTACATATTAGATGTAGCAACCACCGAGAGAGTTCAATTCCGGATCAATACTGTCTCCCGCTACCGCTCACATACTCGTGACGAGCTTCCTCATTTCGGCCGGCGGCAATTGTAGGCCTTGCGGAAGCCGGCGGCCTGCGCGTCGTCCTCCGAGCAGAACCAGCGGTCCGGCTTGGTGGTCGCGGGATAGCTCGGGCAGCCTCTTAAGTGATAGATGCCGATATTGCCGGTGACGCGTGCGCGCACGGCGAGCTTGCCCTTGATGCTGCAACTCGGCGGCATGGTCAGCTCCTCGGGGAACAGCGCCGCGCGGATTTCCTTGTCGCGGTCGGCGCGGCAGGCGGCGCCGAGCAGCGCGCCGTCCCTCTTGCCCATGCGGAATTCTTGCGGCGCAACAAAGCAGCCTTTCCAGATGCCGGCTGACGCGGTTTTGGCATCGGCTGCGGCGGACTTGACGTTCGCCTTGATCGGCTCGCGGGCGATGGCATAGCCAAGCTTGACCAGCTGCTCGTTCAACGAGACCTTGTCGCCCTCGGCGGTGCAGATCGCCCGGTGCCGTTTGCCGAAGCTCTTTTCCGGCCCGACATCGTCACAGCGCACGGTGCGTTTGTTGATCAGCTTCGCCAGCTGGTCGCGGGCCTCGATGCCGCAGGTCCAGGGATCGGCGTGATCGTCGATGCAGACCTGGTCCAGCTCGGGCGCGTCGACGCCGTCGAGGCGGTAGGTGACGTCGCCGAGCTGGATCGAATTGGCGTCCCGAACGGTCGCGGCCGCCGTCAGCGCGGAGGCCGGCCCGGAAGAGGCCAGAAACCCGGACAGAGCGAGAAACGAAACAAGCGCGAAGGCGCGGGCGGCGGCAAATGAATTCCTAAAGGACATAACGTCTCGCTATCGATGGCTCTGGCGCCTCGTTCCTAGCATCCGGAGGTCGCGATACCAATGGTCTGCGCCCTGCGAAGTGCGACATTCGCGGGCCAGCCTTTACTGACCGGCCGGTCTGCCCCTATCGTTCGGCACGATCAAAAACCTGCGTAGACCGAATCGCCCTTGAAGCGGCGAGGGCGGGAGGAAGAAAGTTCGATGAAAGACCCCGTGGACGTCCTGATCATCGGCGCCGGCGCTTCAGGCGCCGCGATCGCGTGGTCGCTGGCCGAGACCAAGATGCACATCCTCTGCCTGGAGCAGGGCGGCTGGATGAACCAGGCGGAATATCCCAGTACGAGCCGCGACTGGGAGGCCAAGTTCTACGGGGAGTGGTCGTCGAGCCCGAATGTCCGCGGCCGGCCCGAGGACTATCCGATCAACGACGACAATTCGCCGATCAAGGTCGTCAACTACAACGCGGTCGGCGGCTCGACGGTGATGTACACCGCGCACTGGCCGCGGCTGCATCCCTCCGATTTCAAGGTGAAGACGCTCGACGGCGTCGCCGACGACTGGCCGATCGACTACGACGCGCTGACGCCGTTCTTCGAAGAGAACGACCGCATCATGGGCACGTCAGGCTTGTCGGGTGACCCGCTCTCGCCGCTGACGCATCCGCCGATGCCGCAGCAGCCGATGGGATTGTCCGGCGCCATCATCGGCAAGGCCATGAACAAGCTCGGCTGGCACTGGTGGCCGTCGGACACGACGGTTGCGACCACCGACTATGAGGGCCGCGCGCGCTGCATCAATCTCGGCCATTGCACGCCGGCCTGCGCGCAAGGCGCAAAATCCTCGACCGACATTACCTATTGGCCGCAGGCGATCCGTGCCGGCGTCGAGCTGCGCACGCATTGCCGGGTACGCGAGATCACCACCGACGAGAACGGCATGGCCTCGGGCGTGGTCTATTACGACAAGGACGGCATCGAGCAGTTCCAGCCGGCGCATGTCGTCATCATCGCCTGCAACGGCGTCGGCACGCCGCGGCTGCTGCTCAACTCGGCATCCAACCGCTTCCCGCACGGTCTTGCCAATTCGTCGGGCCTCGTCGGCAAGAACCTCATGTTCCATCCCTATGCGCAGATCTACGGCTATGTGAAGGAGCTGACCGACAGCAACCGCGCGCCGCCGACCTGCCTGTGGAGCAAGGAATGGTATGACACCGACCTGTCGCGCGGCTTCGTGCGCGGCTACGGCGTCCAGTTCGTGCGCGGGGCAGGGCCGGTGTTCGAGGCTGTCGTCAGCGAGCAGAGGGGCATTTTGCCGTGGGGCGCGGATCATCACCGCGTCTTCCGCAAGCTCAATGGCCATCGGCTGGGATTCTCCGCGATCTGCGAGGACCTGCCGGAGGAGCACAATCGCGTCACGCTCGATCCTGTCCTGAAGGACAGCCACGGCATTCCGGCGCCGAAGATCGACTACACGATCAGCGAGAACAGCCGGAAGATGATGGAGCATGCGCTTGCCCGCGGCCGCGAGGTTCTGGAAATGGCAGGGGCGACCGACATCTGCGTCAACTCGCCGATCCCGTGGGGCGGCTGGCATCTGCTCGGCACCGCGCGGATGGGCACCGACCCCGAACGCTCCGTCGTCAACGAATGGGGCCGCACGCACGACGTGAAAAATCTCTTCATCGTCGACGGCAGCATCTTTGTCACCTCGGGCGGCGTGAATCCGACGTCCACCATCCAGGCCCTCGCGCTCTACATCGCCGACCAGATGAAGCAGCGCCTCGCAAACTTGTTCGACTGAGGCCGTCATGTCCGCAGACAATCAACTTACCCGCGCCCAATGCAACGATCTCCGCACCATCGCTGCGATGATCGTGCCCGCCAGCGACGAGTACAAGGTGCCCGGCGCCGACGACCCCGCGATCCAGGCCGATATTCTGACGACGCTGGGCCGCGACGCCAAATTGGTGGCGGCGGCGATGGACCATCTGGCCCGGCTCGCAGGCCAACCGCTCGCCGAGCTCGATGCCGCCAGGCGCGATGCGGTGGCCCAGGAGTTCCGCAGCTCCGGCGGCGCGGCTGCCGCAACGCTCGTCCGCGTCGTCCTGCAATGCTACTACCGCGATGACCGGGTGCTGCGCTCGCTCGGGCTCGAGCTGCGCGCGCCCTTCCCCAAGGGTTACGTGCTCCCCGACGGCGACTGGTCGCTGCTCGACCCGGTCAAGGCGAGGGCGGGCACGCTGCGGCGGGCGCCCTAGCCACTTTGGTAGGTCACGCGCTGGCAGCCCAGCCTTGCGCCCCAGGCGGGTCCCTTGCGCTGGCAGGAACAGGCCACCATCTGTGTGAGCCTCAAGGACTCTTGCCATGCTGGATTTTACCTCAGACATCGTCGATGACGCCGCGTCATCGCGAGCGACAGCGTCTGCCCCGGTCGATGACCGGGCCCTGCTGGACGCCTATTCCAATGCCGTGATCGACGTGACCGACCGTGTCGGTCCCGCGGTCGTGCGCGTCGAGACTGGGCCAAAGGTGCCGAACGGTCGCGAGCGCGGCGGGCTCGGCTCCGGCATCGTGATCTCGCCGGACGGGCTCGTCCTCACCAACAGCCACGTGGTCGGCTCCTCCAGGGAGATCCGGCTGCGGGACGTCGAGGGCCATGTCGGTGACGCCCGGGTGCTCGGTGTCGATCCCGACACCGATCTCGCGCTGCTGCGCGCCAACGGCGTGCGCGACTTGCCCTATGCCGCGCTCGGCAACTCCAAGACCCTGCGGCGCGGCCAGCTCGTGATCGCGATCGGCAATCCGCTCGGCTTCGAATCGACCGTGACCGCCGGCGTGGTCTCGGCGCTGGGGCGCTCGATCCGCTCGGTGAGCGGGCGCACCATCGAGGACGTGATCCAGACCGATGCTGCGCTCAACCCCGGCAATTCGGGCGGGCCGCTGGTGTCGTCGAATGCCGAGGTGATCGGCATCAACACCGCCATCATCAACGGCGCGCAAGGCATCTGCTTCGCGGTCGCCAGCAACACCGCGCAGTTCGTGCTGTCGGAGATCATCCGCCACGGCTATGTCCGCCGCGCCTATATCGGCGTCGCTGGGCAGACTGCACCGGTGCCACGGCGGCACGCGGTGCTGGCTGGCGTCGACAACAAGATGGGCGCGCTCTTGATGCAGATCGAGCCTGACGGACCGGCGGCGAAGGCGGGCCTGTTGCCCGGCGACGTCGTCATCAAGCTCGACGGCGTCGAGATCAACGGCGTCGACGATCTGATCCGCGTGCTTGACCGCGACCGGATCGGCCGGCGGCTCGCCATGGACGTGCTGCGGCTCGGCCGCTTGCGGGCGATCGATATCGACCCGATCGAGCGTAAGCCGGCGCGCTAGCGTTGGTGCCTCCGGGCGAGGTATGACGGTGTCATGCCTCGTTCCCGGACCCTTGCCGCATGATGCCGGCGCATGAGACCTACGATGTCATTGTCGTCGGCGCCGGTGCCGGTGGCATGACGGCTGCCGCGGTGGCCGCCGCTGAAGGCTTGCGCGTGCTGGTGATCGAGAAGACGGCGTTCGTCGGCGGCACCACCGCCTGGTGCGACGGCATGGTCTGGATCCCCGCCAATCCCAAGATGAAGGACGTCGGGCTGTCCGACAGCATCACGGACGCGGTCCGGTACCTGTCGAGCACGGTGCCGGAGCCTGCCAATGCGGGCTTGCGCGCCGCCTTCCTCGCGCGCGGGCCGGAGGCGGTCGCCTATCTCGAAGCCAACACGGAAGTGCGCCTGCAGCCGGTGAAAGCCTGTCCGGACTGTTATCCGGAGCGGCTGGGCGCAACATCAGGCGGGCGCGTGCTGGAGCCGGTCGCGTTCGACGGCACCCGGCTCGGCGCGCCCTTCGCGAGGCTGCGCGCGCCGCTGCCGGAGTTCACGCTGTTCGGCGGGATGATGGTCAACCGCCTCGACATCCCGCATCTGCGCCGGGCCGGAAAATCGTTGCGTTCGACCCTGCGCGCGGCGCGGCTGGTTTCGGAATACGCGTTGCAGCGGCTGCGCAATCGGCGCGGCACGACGCTGCATCTCGGCAACGCGCTCGCGGCGCGGCTCTATGCCTCGCTGCTGGCGCGGCAGGTCGAGATCCTCTTCTGCGCCGATGTCGAGGACCTGTCGATGCAGGGCGATCGCGTCGGCGGCGTTGTCATCCGCCACGGCTCCCGCGACCGCCTGATCGCCGCGCGCCGCGGCGTGGTGGTCGCGACCGGAGGCTTTTCGCACGACGCTGTGTTGCGCAAACGCTTCTTCCCGGCCGCGGCTGGTTTCGTCTCGGCGGCCAGCACCGCTGGCACTGGCGACGGGCTCCGGCTTGCGGCCACGGCCGGTGCCGCGCTCAACACGGAGGCGACGAGCCCGGCCTATTGGGTGCCGGCCTCGCTGTTCCGTCGCGCCGATGGCAGCCGAGGCGTTTTTCCGCATACGGTGACCGACCGCGCCAAGCCCGGCGTGATCGCCATCAACGCGGCCGGCCGTCGCTTCGTCAACGGGGCGCAGTCGCACCATGAGTTCGTGCTGGCGATGTTGTGCGACGGCAATGGCGAGCCGGACCGGCCGTTTTATCTCGTCTGCGACCGTCAGTTCCTGTGGAGCTATGGCCTCGGTCGCATCAAGCCGTTTACGCTCAACCTCCGGCGCTATGTGGCGGGCGGCGAGTTGCTCAAGGCTCCCGACGTCGCGCAGCTCGCGGCGAAGATCGGCGTCAATCCGTCCGTGCTCACGGCGACGATCGCAGGTTACAACGTTGATGCGAAGCAGGGCCGCGATCCCGAATTCGGCCGCGGCAGCACCATCTATCAGCGCCACCTCGGCGATGCCACCCACAAGCCCAATCCTTGCGTCGCGCCGATCCTCCGCGCGCCGTTCTTCGCGATGCGCATCCATCCGGCCGATCTCGGCACGGCCATCGGCATGAAGGTGGATGCCCAGGCGCGTGTACTGCGCGAGGACGGCACGCCGGTCGCGGGTCTCTACGCTTGCGGCAACGACATGGGCTCGGTCATGAACGGGAATTATCCGGGACCGGGGATCATGCTCGGGCCCGCGCTGACGTTCGGGTATATCGCGGGGCGGCATCTGGCGGAGGGGAGTGTGACTGCGCCTGCTGCGGGTGTGTCAGCGCCGGTCTAGCCACCTCCACCACTGTCATGCCCCGCGAAGGCGGGGCATCCAGTACGCCGCAGCCTATCGATTTAATCACTACTGTCTCGGAGTACTGGATCGCCCGCCTTCGCGGGCGATGATAGCTGGGAAAGTGGCGTCGACTGAGCCTTCACTCCGCCGCAGCCGCAAAGCGGCTGTTCTCCAGCTCGGCCTCCAGCCGCGCTGTCTCGGCCGCCGCCAGCTTGATGTTGGCTTCCTTGACGTGGCCGAAGCCGCGGATCGTCTCTGGCACGCGCGCAAGCCGCGTCAGCAGCGGGATCTGCTCCGCCTTC
Source organism: Bradyrhizobium sp. Mp27 (assembly GCF_029953005.1). Taxonomy (NCBI): domain Bacteria; kingdom Pseudomonadati; phylum Pseudomonadota; class Alphaproteobacteria; order Hyphomicrobiales; family Nitrobacteraceae; genus Bradyrhizobium; species Bradyrhizobium sp. Mp27. The sequence continues at coordinate 10,512 of NZ_JASAUS010000080.1, forward strand.
AGCCCGGACATCCGCTGATCGATCATGCCGAGATAATCCGCGACCAGCTTCCGCTCGGTCCGGCGCTCCTCGGTGCGGCCGAACGGGTCGAACGCGCCGCCCCGCAGGAACTTCAGCTTGGCGAGAACGCGGAAGGCGTGGACCATCCAGCCGCCGAACTCCTTCTTCTGAAGCTGTCCGGTCGTCTTGTCGCGCTGCGCGAAGATCGGCGGGGCGAGGTGGTATTTCAGCGTGAAGTCGCCGTCGAACTTCTCCGACACCTTCTTGGCAAAGCTGCCGTCGGTGTAGAGGCGCGCCACCTCGTACTCGTCCTTGTAGGCCATCAGCTTGAACAGGTTCTTGGCCACGGCCTCGGTCAGCTCCGTGGAGGCGCGCGAGGCGACCATTTCCGCCTTGCGCACCTTGGCGACGGCCGCGAGGTAACGGTCGGCGTAGGCCTTGTCCTGATAGCCGGTCAGAAACTCCGCGCGGGTCGCGATCACGTCGTCGAGCGACTTCGTCGGTGCGGAAGCGCGGCTCTTGAACTGCAGGACGCTGCGCACGCGCGACATGTCGTGGGCGGCCAGCCGTCCCCAGGTGAAGGCGAGCTTGTTCATCTCGATCGCGGCGCCGTTGATTTCGATAGCGCGGAGCAGGGCCTCCAGCGACAGCGGGATCGCGCCCTTCTGGAAGGCGAAGCCGAGCATGAAGGGATTGGTCGCGATGCTATCGCCCATCAGGGCCGAGGCAATGCCTGTCGCGTCGATGATGTCGAGGTTCGTGTCGCCGACGGCGTCACGCAGCACGGTCTGCATCGTGCCCATCTCGAAGTCGAGATCCGGGTTTTGCACGAAGCTCGCGGTCGGCTGCAGGTCGGCGTTGATATAGGCCTTGGTCACCCCGCGTTCGGCGCGGCTGAGCGCGGAGGGACCGGCCGAGACGATCATGTCGCAGCCGAGAATGACGTCGGCGCCGCCGGTGGTGATGCGGACGGCAGAGATATCCTCCGGCCTCCGTGCGATCCGGACATGGCTCATCACCGCGCCGTTCTTCTGCGACAGGCCGGTGAAGTCGAGCGCCGAGCAGCCGCGGCCGTCGACATGGGCGGCCATGCCGAGCAGCGCACCGATGGGATGACGCCGGTGCCGCCGATGCCGGTGACCAGGATGTTGTACGGCGCCTCGAGCTCGCGGGCAGGAGGCAGCGGCAGGTCGGCGAACAACTGTCCGGAATCGACCGCCGACGTCTTCATCCGCTTCAGGCTGCCGCCATGCACGGTGACAAAGCTCGGGCAGAAACCTTCGACGCAGGAAAAGTCCTTGTTGCAGTTGGACTGGTCGATCTGGCGCTTGCGGCCGAATTCGGTCTCCAGCGGCTGCACCGAGACGCAGTTGGAGGCCTGCGAGCAATCGCCGCAGCCTTCGCAGACGAGCTCGTTGATGAAGGCGCGTTTTGCGGGATCGGGATAGAGCCCGCGCTTGCGGCGGCGCCGCTTCTCCGCGGCGCAGGTCTGGTCGTAGATGACGACCGTGAGGCCCTTGATGTCGCGCAGCTCGCGCTGCACGGCATCGAGCTCGCGGCGGTGATGGATGGTCGCGCCCTGCGGGAAGTAATTGCCCTCAGGGTACTTGCTGGGATCATCGGAAACGATGGCCAGGCGCTTCACGCCCTCGGCCCAGACCTGATGCGCGATCTGCGCGACGTTAAAGGCGCCCTCGGCCGGCTGGCCGCCGGTCATCGCGACGGCGTCGTTGTAGAGGATCTTGTAGGTGATGTTGATGCCCGCGGCCGATGCCGCGCGAAGGGCGAGAAGTCCGGAATGAGTGTAGGTGCCGTCGCCGAGGTTCTGAAAAATGTGCTTCTCGGTGGTGAAGGGCGACTGGCCGATCCAGTTCACGCCCTCGGCGCCCATATGCGAGATCAGATCGGTGCGGCGGGTCGGCATGCTCAAGGCCATGCCGTGGCAGCCGATGCCTGCCATGGCGCGGCTTCCTTCGGGCACGCGGGTCGAGGAGTTGTGCGGGCAGCCCGAGCAGAAGAACGGCGTACGCGCGAGCTTGATCTGCGTACCCGATGTGACGGGATTGTCGAACGCCTCGAGCCGGGCGAGGCGTTGCTCCAGCACCGGGCTGTGATGTCCGAGCTTGCGTAAGCGTGCCACCAGCGCGCCCGCGACGATGGTCGGAGTCAGCTCGCCTTCGCTCGGCAACAGCGGCGCGCCCCTCTCGTCGCGTTTTCCGGTGACCGTCGGCCGCCTGGAGGCATCGATATTGTAGAGGATGCGCATCAGCTGGTCTTCGATGAAGCCGCGCTTCTCCTCGACCACCAGCACGTCCTGAAGTCCTTCGGCGAAACGCTTGGCGCCGCCCTCTTCCAGCGGCCAGGTCAGTGCGACCTTGTAGATGCGCAGGCCAAGGTCCTGCGCGTCCTTGTCGGTGATGCCCAAGTCGGCCAGCGCCTGGCGGAGGTCGAGGTAGGCCTTGCCGGTCGCGACGATGCCGAGCCGGGCCGGCTTGGAATCGAGCACGATGCGGTCGAGCTGGTTGGCGCGGGCGAAGGCCTGCACGGCGGCCATCTTCGGGCCGAACAGGCGCCTCTCGGCGTCCAGCGGCGGATCGGGCCAGCGGATGTTGAGGCCGCCGGGCGGCATCTCGAAATCATCGGGCAGTTTGATCTGGATGCGCTCGGGATCGCTGTATATCGACGCCGAGCTTTCCACGGTCTCGCTGATCGCCTTGAAGCCGACCCAGCAGCCGGAGAAGCGCGACAGCGCGAAGCCATAGAGGCCGAGGTCGAGATAGTCCTGGAGCGTTGCGGGATTGATCACGGGGATCAGCGCCGCGGCGAACACCTGCTCGCTCTGATGCGCCAGCGTCGAGGACTGGCAGCCATGGTCGTCGCCGGCAAGCGCGAGCACGCCGCCATTGAGCGAGGTGCCGGCTGCGTTGGCATGCTTAAGCGCGTCGACCGAGCGGTCGACGCCGGGGCCCTTGCCGTACCAGATGCCGAACACGCCATCGACCTTGGCGCCGGGGAACAGCCCGACCTGCTGGCTGCCCCAGACGGCGGTTGCCGCCAGGTCCTCGTTCAGGCCGGGGACGAAAGCGATGTCATGCTGCTGGAGGTGCGACTTTGCGCGCCACAGCGCGTGGTCGTACATGCCGAGCGGGGAACCGCGATAGCCCGAGATGAAGCCGCCGGTGTTGAGGCCCTGAAGCCGGTCGCGTTCGCGCTGCAACATGGGCAACCGAACCAGTGCCTGCGTGCCGGACAGGAAGATCCGCTTCGATTCGAGCCGGTATTTGTCGTCCAGCTCGACCTGCATCAGCGTCATTTCAGGAGTCCTCGTCTCTGGTTCGGCGTGGGGGTTTGCGCTGCGGGAGGGATAGCGGTGGCGCGACGCGAATTGTGACAGTCAAAGGCATGGGCCGGCGAAGTCAATACGGCTAGCCGCATCCGTGGCGCTCCTGCTAGTCATGGCTGCCTGTGGAGGACACCATGGCTGCAAACGCATCGACACCGAGATGACAGAGACGGCCGAGGCGCTGATTGGCCCGTGGCGCCAGCCGCGCCAGATGCTTCACGCGCAAGTCTACGACGCGCACGCCTCGATCCACGACGATGCCACGGCGCAAAAGCTCGGCTTCAAGGGCGGCACCATCGAAGGCCCGACACATTTCAGCCAGTTCGCCCCGCTCGGCGCGCGGCTGTGGGGGCAGGCCTGGTTCGAGAGCGGTTGCCTGTCCGCGCATTACCGCAACGCCTGCTTCGAAGGTGAGGAGGTGCAGGCGATGCTGTCGAAGCCGCTGCCCGGCACGAGCCAGTGCCAGATCCAGATGGTCAAGCGCGACGGCACCGAGGTGCTGCGCGGCACGGCCTCGGTCGGCGAACCGCACGCGGCAACCGCGCTCGAGGCGCGCCTCACCGAGCTCAAGCCGCTCGCCGATCCCGTGATCCTGCGCGATGTGAAGGTGGCGCAGACGAGCAAACGGCAGGCGGTGCGGATGGCGTTCGACCAGAACATGGGCGACCTCTATCCGTTCTCCCTGAGGCAGAAGCTCGCCGTCATCACCGAGAACTCGCCATATTATTCAGGCGCCGACAATCCGTGGGGGAAGGCCATCATCCCGATGGAGATGTTGAGCGTACTCTTCCAGTACCGTTCCAAGGACGATCCGCTGCCGGCGAAGGGGCCGGCGGTCGGCCTGTTCGCGGATCAGGAGATCAGGCTGATCAAGGGGCCGCTCTTCGTCGATGAGGAATACGAAATCGAGCGTGAGGTTGTCGCGCTCTCCGGCAGCCGCCGCACCGAGAGCGCCTGGGTGAAGACCCGCGTGTTCGACAAGACGGGCGCAGTGGTCGCGACCATGCTGCTGAACATGGCGACGCTGAAGGATTCGTATGCGCCGTATGAGATGGAGTATCGGCAGCTGTACGGCGCGGGGCGGTAGGCGCGAGCCGTGACTTCGCCTCTCCCCGTAAGAACGGGGAGAGGGAGAGGAAAGAGCGTCGCCCCGGAATGACGGCGAGTGAGTCCGTCGTCGCCCGCTCATCCTTTAAGCAACTGCACGTCGCAAAGCCGTCGCACAGGGAATAAGCAGCCGTCAGCCGCTGACGTAACCTTCTGAGTGCGCAGCAAATTCCCTCGCGGCCTGTGCCCCACCGCTATTGTACACAATGGCACGGCGTTTGCAGAACTCCTGGTAACGAGAGTTCTCGCGGGGGCCTTGAGTTATGTTGAACTCAACCAAGCCGACACTGGGCGTCATCAGCGCCGAGCCCGAGCCGATCAGGCTCGACTGGCCTGCCACCGCGCTTCTTATCATCGACATGCAGCGCGATTTCATGGAGCCCGGCGGCTTCGGCGAGACGCTGGGCAACGATGTCAGCCAGCTCGCGCGCGCGGTGAAGCCGATCGGCGCTGTGCTGAAGGCGGCACGTGACACCGGCATGCTGGTGATCCACACCCGCGAAGGGCATTTGCCCGATCTGTCCGACGCGCCGCCCGCAAAAGTCGAGCGCGGCGCGCCGTCCCTGCGCATCGGCGATCCCGGCCCGATGGGGCGCATTCTCATTCGCGGTGAGGCCGGCCACGACATCATTCCCGAGCTTTATCCGCTCGACAGCGAAGTCGTGATCGACAAGCCCGGCAAGGGTGCGTTCTACGCCACCGAGCTCACGGATGTGCTGGAGAAATACGGCATCGAGAACTTGCTCGTCTGCGGCGTCACAACGGAAGTGTGCGTCAACACCACCGTGCGCGAGGCCAACGACCGCGGCTATCGCTGCGTCGTCATCTCCGACGGCTGCGCATCCTACTTCCCGGAATTTCACGAGATGGGCCTGAAGATGATCAAGGCCCAGGGCGGCATCTTCGGCTGGGTCGCGGACTCAGCCGCAGTCTTGGAGGCAATGAAGATTTCGACCACGCAGGGGTAGCATCATGAGCACATTGACGGGGACGGCCGGCAAATCTGATCTGAGCAAGTCCGAGTTCAAGCCGGCACTATGGACATCGGGCGACTGGAACGCGTTCTTCGGCTTCGGCACCAACATCCTTGTCAACATGCTGGTGCTCACGGGCCTGCTGCGCTTCGTTTTGAAGATGCCCGATAGTCTCGTGTTCGGCCGCATCCTGCCCGCGCTCGGGCTGATGATGTGCCTCTCCACCTTCTACTACGCGTATCTCGCCTATCGGCTGGCGCAGAAGACGGGCCGCAACGATGTCTGCGCACTACCCTCGGGCGTCAGCGTACCGCACATGTTCATCGTCACCTTCGTGATCATGCTGCCGATCACGATCAAGACCGGTGATCCGCTCAAGGGCTGGTCGGCTGGCCTGGTCTGGGTGTTCTTCCAGAGCTTTATCCTGATGATCGGCGGCTTCATCGCGCCGTTCATCCGCAAGATCACGCCGCGCGCAGCGCTGCTCGGCACGCTCGCCGGCGTCTCCGTCACCTTCATCTCGATGCGGCCTGCGTTAGAGATGTACATGACTCCGCAGATCGGCCTGGTCTGCTTCGCCATCATCCTGGTGAGCTGGTTCGGCGGCGTGAAATATTGGCGCGGCATTCCCGCGGGCCTCGTCGCGATCGCGGTCGGCATGGTCATCGCCTGGGGCTCGAACCTGTTCGGCCTCGGTCTCGGTGGGCTGAGCGTCAAGGGCGTCGGCGACGCTTTCGCGAACTTCGGTTTCTCGGTGCCGATCCCGGCGGTGGGCTACGTCTTCTCGGGCTTCGAGTTCCTGGGCATAATCCTGGTTACCGCCATTCCGTTCGGCATCTACGACCTCGTCGAGGCCATGGACAATGTCGAGAGCGCGGAAGCGGCCGGCGACGAATATCCGACCACGCGGGTACTCACCGCCGACGGCGTCGTCAGCCTGATCGGCTGCCTGATGGGCAACCCCTTCATCAACGCCGTCTATATCGGTCATCCCGGCTGGAAGGCGATGGGCGGCCGCATCGGCTATTCGGCTGCGACCGGCATCATGGTGGTGGTGCTGGCCTGGTTCGGCATCATCTCGGTGCTGCTGGCACTCGTGCCCGTCGTCGCGATCTCCCCGATCCTGCTCTATATCGGCATGCTGATTGGCGCGCAGGCGTTCCAGACCACGCCGGTCAAGCACGCGCCCGCGATCGTGCTGGCGCTGACGCCGCATCTGGCCGCCTGGGCCAAGCTCCAGATCGACACCATGCTGGGCTCGACCATGAATGCGGCGGCGACGGTCGGCGGCATGGCTGCCGACAAAGCCGACGCGGTCAAGGCCGCGGCGATCGCAGCATTGCCACAGCAGGGCGTGTTCTATCACGGCTTGGAGGTGATGGGCGGCGGCTCCATCCTCGGCGGCCTCGTTCTCGGTGCGATCGGTGTCTTCATCATCGAACGCGACTTCGAGAAGGCCTCGGCCTTTGCGCTGGTCGGTGCCGTGCTCACCTACTTCGGCTTCATGCATGGCGAAGCCGTCGGCATCGGCGGCGGCTTCGGCGTCACGCCCGCGGTGGCGTTCGCCTACGCGGTGATGGCGGCAGGACTGTTCGCCGCCAGCAGGCTCGGCGCTACCGAGCACTACGCAGCCCATCCGGAGATGCACGCCGCGCCTGCGGAGTAGGTCTCGGAAAACATGAAACGCAGCCGGGCGATGTCGTGTCGCCCGGCCGCTTGATTTGCTACCCGCCCTTGACGGCGCCCGCGGTCAGCCCGGCCACGATCTGCCGCTGGGCGAACACTGTGAGCAGCAGCACGGGGAGAGTGACGATCAGCGCGGCGGCGGCCAGCGGTCCCCAGCTCAACTGGTCGAACGAGATCATGTTGTAGACGGCGACGGGCAGGGTGCGCGTCTCGCGTCCGGCCAGCACGATGCCAAACACAAAATTGTTCCAGGAGAAGATCACGGCGAGGATGAAGGCGACCGCGATCCCTGGCTTGGCGATCGGTAGCGCAACGTGCCGAAAGACCTGCCACCGCGTGGCGCCGTCGATGAGCGCGGCTTCCTCCAGTTCCAGCGGCGTCGTCTCGAAATAGCCGATCATGATCCAGATCACGATCGGCACCGTCACGACGAGATGGATGATGATCTGCGGCACCAGCGTGCCGAGCAATCCCAGCCACTGGAACAGCAGGAACAGCGGGATCAAATAGGACAGGCCGGGCGTGATGCGCGCGATCAGGATCACGATCGCGGATTTGTGCGCGGCCATGCGCGCGATGCCGTAGCCGGCGGGAACGCCGACGAGCAGCGCCAGCACGGTCGCGCTGCCGGTGACGATCAGGCTGTTGACGAAATAGGTCAGGAAGCGGTTGGAAGCGAGCACGTCGGCATAGTTCTTCCAGGCGATGCGATCGGGGAAGAACACCGGCGGGTAGGCGGCATTGTCGACCTCGAACTTGAGCGACAGCGACGCCATCCAGAGGAAGAACAGGATCGCCGGCGACACGATGACGAATATCGAGAGCCACAGACCGACCTTGCCTAGGATCTGACGTAGGTTGATTCGACTTGGGTTGACTTGACCTGGGTTCATGCGCCGCTCGCAATTTCGGTCCACAGCATGCGCTGGCGGGCATAGAGCATCACGGCCGCGAGGGCGACGATGAGGAGGAAGAACACCACCGCGATCGCCGAGCCGTAGCCGAGGTCGTAATAGGTGAAGGCGACGCTGTAGAGATAGATGTTGATGGTCTCCGACGCCGAGCCCGGTCCTCCCTGCGTGATCGCGAAGATGATGTCGAAACTCTTCACGGCGTCGATCATGCGGATCATGCCGGCGATGAACAGGAACGGCATGATCAGCGGCAGGGTGATGAAGCGGAACACCTGCCAGAAGCTGGCGCCGTCGATCTGCGCGCTTTCATAGGGCTCGGTCGGGATCGCGGCGAGGCCGCCGAGCACGATCAGCATGACCAGCGGCGTCCATTGCCAGGTCTCGACCAGCACGAGCGAGGGAATGACGGTCGCGGGGTGGAAGACCCAGAGCTGTGGGGGGATCCCGACCAGCGACAAGAGGTAGTTCAGCACGCCGAGCTGCGGGTGGAACATCATGGTCCAGACCAGCGCGATCGCGACGGGGGTCGCCATCATCGGCATGATGAAAATACCGCGCAGAAAACCGCGGCCGGCGAATTTCTGGTGAAACACGACGGCCGCGAACGTGCCGAGGATCAGCGGCAGCAGCACCGATAGCAAAGTGTAGACCATGGTGTGGCCCACCGCCTCGATGAAGCGGGGATCGCTCGTCAGCCGCAGATAGTTGGAAAACCCAACGAAGGTGGTCGGTGAGCCGACCTTCCACTCGTTCAGGCTCATCCAGATGGTGAAGACCCACGGGAAGATGATGATCGCGAGCACGACGACCAGCGCCGGCACCACGAACGGCCAGTAGGACGGCGGCCGCAACGCCTTCTCCGGCGCGGCATCAGACTCTGCCGCGGCCGGAGTCGATTGTATCAACGCACTCACGCTTTTTCGCTGCGCTCCAGGATCGGCCGAAACTGGTCGTGGGCCTTTTTCAGCTCTGTGGCGGGGTCGGTACCTGTGATAGTCGAGGTAATTGCGGCGCCGACAAGATCGCGGAATTCGGCGACCGGGATGATCACGGGCAGGCCCAGCTTGCTGATCTTGGCGGAGTCGATCACCGATTGCAGCCATTCCTTCGGCATCTTCACGCCGCTCTGGACCTCGGGATCGCCGAGGATCGAGTTGCGGAACGGCACGCCGCCGCCGGCCTGCAACAGCCGCGCGCCTTGCTTCTTCGAGACCACCCACTGGCACAGCAGATAGGCGGCTTCCTTGTTCTTGCTCGCCGCGGCAATGCCGATGCCGTCGCCATAGGTGGCCGAATATTGCCCTTTCGGTCCGGCCGGCACGACGGTGTAGCCGACCTTGCCGACCACGCGCGAGGCGGCGGGGTCCTCCAGCGGCGGCGCCCAGCCGACGCCGTCGATCCACATCGCCGAACGTCCTTGCGTGAACGAGGCCATCGACTCCATCCAGTTGAAGCCGACGACGCCTGGCGGGGCGACCTTCGTGAGAAGCGTCTGGTAGATTTTTGTCGCCTCGATTGCTTCCGGACCGTCGGTCAGGATGTTGCCTTTGGCGTCGAGGAATTCACCGCCGCAGTTGAGGAAGAAGTTGGTCCACAACGTCATGTTGGCGTTGCGCAGGCCGCGTCCGACGAAACCGTAGGTGCCTTCCTTGGTGTCGGTCAGCTTCTCGGCGGCCGCGATCATCTCGTCGAAGGTTTTTGGTACAGCGACGCCCTTCTTCTGGAACAGCTCCTTGTTGTAGTAAAGGATGAAGTAATCGACCGACCAGGGCAGCGACAGCATCTGGCCCTTGTCATTCTTGGCGTATTGCAGGCCGGCGGCCGAGAAATCGCTCTCGACGAGATCGGGTGCCGTCAGCGTCGAATCCTTCATGAAGGGCGTCATGTCGGCCAGCCAGCCGGCTTTCTCGAACTGCCGCTTCTGGACGTGATAGCTGAGATGGACGACGTCGAAGCTCGGCCGCCCCGAGGTCAGCTCGATCACCACCTTCTGGCGCTGCTGCTGCTCCGGGATCTGTTCGGACTCCACCTGGATGCCGGTGAGCTCGGTGAACTCCTTGATGTTTTTTTGCAGGTTGTCGCCGCGCGGACCCTTGGCGAGGATCACCTCCAGCTTGGTCCCGGCGTATTTCTTCCAGTTGACCTCGGCGCGTGCCGGTAGTCCGGTCAGGCTGAGTGCGCCGGCCGCGGCGGTCCCCGTCAACAGCGTGCGGCGCGAGATGTTATGGTTGGCCACGTCAAATCCCTCCCTCTGATTCATCTTCTTTGGGAGGGATACTAGCGGCCGTGCCACGCCTGCCTAGTCCTAATCTGGGGACTCAGGGACGCACGGCAGGCGTCTCCATCGGCAGGCCGCGCGCCCGCGACATCAGGTAGAGTTCAAGCGCGACCAGCTCGGGCGCGCCGTAGTCAAGGGGCTGGGCGCGGACGCCGGTCATGCAACTGCGCAACCGGCGCTCGATCGACCCCAGCGTCTGCCACTCCAGGCGGTAGAGCGGATAGCCGGTCGGCTGTCCTTGCGTGATCGGCGCGCCCGCAAGACGCTTGTCGAAATTGTCGTCGTGGCAATTAGTGCAGGCGAGGTTGAGTTGACCCTCGCGCTGCATGAAGAGGTCGCGGCCCTGCGCCACGAAAGGCTTCAGCTCCTGATCATCGCCGGCCGTGATCGGGACGCCGCGGGACTGGCGGGCGATGAAGGCGGACAGCGCCAGGAGGTCGCGGCTCTCGTAGGGCAGCGCCGGCGCCTGCTGATGATTGGCACGGCAGAGGTTGATGCGCTGGTCGAGGGTGACGGGGCGCGCCAGCGCCTTGTCGAAGGCCGGATAGCGCGCCGCGACGCCCTTCATGCTGGTCGTTGGATCGCCATGGCAATCCGCACAGGCCTTGTCGGCGCTGCCGGCCTTCTTTGCCCAGAGCGCCTCGCCGTCGAGCACGAAAAGCATGCCCGGATTGGACGTATCGTCATCCTGCATCGCGCGCGTGTCCGGCCCCATGAACGAATAGCCGGAGCGGCGCGCGTCCGGCGGAATTTCGCCGGCGAGCAGCGCAGGGGCCGCGGCCAACAATGTTGCCGCCGCTATCGCGCGCCAAAAGATCATTCGACCGTGATCGAGGCCGATGCGGTCGACGAATAGCCGTTGTCGCCGATCCATTCGAACTCGAACTTGCCGCTCTCCTTCGCGACCGTGAAGAAGGAGAGATATGGGTTGGCCGCGATCGCCGGAAACAGGTCGGCGCGGAAAACTTCGGTGCCATTGTAGCGGCACGTAAAACTCGTGATGATGTCGCGCGGCACCAGCGCTCCGTCCGCGGTGTGGCGGAAGCCCGTTTCCATGATGTGCGAGGTCAGCGTGCGGATCTCGATGACATCGCCGCGTTTGGCTTTTGCCGGAACGTTGATGAGCGCGGCCATCAGTTCATCTCCTCGGTACAGGCGGCCAGCGTCACGACGATGTCGGCAGCGACCTGCCAGAACGTGTCATCGGACATGCGGGCGATTGCCACCACCTTCTGGGTGTCGGCCAGCCGGATCCGGGTCGAGACCTGGGCGCGGCCGGAGGAGGGATTGAGATGGAAATTGCCGATGTTCGGCTGCGGGTTCTTCTCGTTGAAGACGTGGATGCTCTTGACGTAGTCGTTGGCCGTCATCGGGCTTGCGACGCTCACCGTCATCGGCACGGTGTTGCCGTTCTCGACCAGCGGCGGAATGTCGAGCTTGACCTTGCCGGTGCGAATCTGGGCTTCGCCGACGACGTTGCGGATCGCGGTGCTGAGCATCGCGGGCGTCGCTTCCAGCGGCCGCAGCGTGACGATCGGAATCGTCCCGGCGACCGTCGCGCCGCCTGCAATACTCAGGAATTGTCGTCGCGTGGTTGGCATGAAGCTAGTTCCGAAGCGTTACTAGAAAGGCCACGATGTCTTCGATCTCCGCGGCGGATAATATCGGTTTGCCGGCAAAATTGCGCCCGACCCGGACCAGCCCGTCGTTGCGATAATAGGACGGCATGATGGTCTGCGGGTTGTAGCGCGATGCATCGACCAGCCGCAGCCGCAACTGGCCAGCCGACCACCAGTTTCCGGTGCCGGTGAGATCGGGCGCGAGGTCGCCCTGGAACCGCGCCTCCGGGAACGGACCGGAATGGCAAAGGATGCAGGTCGTGGTGCGCGCTACCACCAGCGCGCGTCCGCGCGCGGGATCGCCCAGCGTGCCCGTGAGCGGCTCCGGGATGGTGTCACCGATGATCTTGTAGGGCACGAGCTCGTCGGCTCTTGCTCCACAAGCCAGGGCAACGCCGGCGGCGATCAGCGCTGCGATATGAAGGAATGCTCTAGCCAAAGGTGTCCGCCGTGATGGTTTGAAACCAGCGTTCCGCTTCAGCCGCCTCGCGGGCCCGGAGCTCGCGTGGTGCATCGACCGGGCTGGTCGCGCCGCCCTCGACCTCGGCAAAGATGTCACCCCTGGGCTGGTAGTTGCCGGCGAGCGAGAAGCCGTAGCCGGGCGCGGCGGTTGTATAGCAGACGCCGGTCAGCCGCGGTGCCTCCGGCGCGCGGCCCGCGAACAGGTTGAGGATGGCGGCGGCGCAGGCCTTGCCCTGTGCGCTCGCGGCCGACGCCGATTTGGGAATGCCGCCGCCGAGGCAGGCATCGCCGATGACGTGGATGTTCGGGACGAGCTTCGACTCGAAGGTCACGGGATCGATCGGGCACCAGCCGGTCGCATCCGCCGCGCCCGCGATCTCGGCGATGCGGCCGGCGCGTTGCGGCGGGATGACGTTGGCGACATCAGGCGTGTAGTTGCCGAACTCGGTGATGATGGTCCTTGTCGAAGGATCGACCGAGGTGACTCGACCGCCCTGCGACAGCGCGATGCGCTCGATCATGTCGCCATAGAGCTCCTTCCACGCCTTCTCGAACAGCCGCTGCTGCGAAAAATTGTCCTTGGCATCGAGGACCAGCACCTTCGAGCGGGGCTTCTTCGTCTTCAGGTAATGCGCGATCAGGCTGGCGCGTTCGTAAGGCGCCGGCGGGCAGCGCGAGGGATTGGCCGGGATCGCGATGGCGACCGTGCCGCCGTCCGCCATTGCCTCCAGCTGCCTGCGCAGCAGCAGCGTCTGCGCCCCGGCCTTCCAGGCGTGCGGCATTTTTTCGGATGCCGCTTCGTCGTAGCCGGGCAGCGCCTCGAAATGGAAGTCGATGCCGGGGGAGAGCACGAGGCGGTCATAGGGCAGCGCGACGCCGTCGGTCGTCACGACGCTGCGCCGCTGCGGCTCGATTGTGGTGACGGCCTGGCCGATCACGGTGATGCCCTCGGCGGCGAGCTTGTCATAGTCGAACTGCTGCGCGACGATCTCACGCAGGCCCGCAATCACCTCGTTGCTGAAGGGGCAGGAGGTGAAGACCGCGTTCGGTTCGATCAGGATGATTTGCAGGTTTTCCTGCGCGCGTTTCAGCGCGCGGGCGCAGGCCGCGCCGCCGAACCCGCCGCCGACCACGACGATACGTGCTGCCGATTGCGCACGCAGGACCGATGGCCGCGCCAGCGTTGCGGCGGCCGCGGTGATGCCGAGCACGGCATTCCGCCGTGTCACCGGGCGCGTGGTCATCAGGATCATCCAGGCAAAAATGCCGCGGCGGCCGTTGCAGCCGCCGCGGCGGTTCTCAGGCGAAGGTGATGTTCTGGTCGCGCAGCGGCACCGAGCGGATGCGCTTGCCCGTCGCCGCGAAATACGCGTTGAGCACCGCCGGCGCCGCGACGCCGATGGTGGGCTCGCCGACGCCGCCCCAGAACCCGCCGCTCGGCACCATCACCGATTCCACCTTCGGCATCTCGTTGATGCGCATCGAGTTGTAGGTGTCGAAGTTGGTTTGCTCGATCTTGCCGTCCTTGACGGTGCAGCCGCCGTAGAACAGCGCGGAGAGGCCATAGACGAAGGAGCCGGCAATTTGCCGCTCCACCTGCGCCGGATTGACGACGTAGCCGGGATCGGTGGAGGCGACGATGCGATGCACCTTGATCTTGTTGCCGTCGGTCACCGAGATTTCGGCGGCGCCGGCAACGTAGCTGCCATAGCCCATGACCTGCGCGATGCCGCGATAGACGCCCTGCGGCGCCGGCTTGTCCCAGCCGATCTTCTCGGCCACGGCATTGAGCACCGCCATGTGCTTGGGATGGTTGCCCATCAGCTTGCGGCGGAATTCGAGCGGGTCCTGGCCCGCGGCCTGGGCCAGCTCGTCCATGAAGCATTCCATGTAGATCGCGTTGTGATTGACGTTCACGCCGCGCCAGAAGCCGGGCGGAACGTGCGGGTTGCGCATCGCATGCTCGATCAGGAGGTTCGGCACCGAATAGCCGAACGCGGCTTCGCCGGACTGGGCGACGCCCTGGAATGCAGCCGGATCCATGCCGTTCTGCAGCGCTTCGGGGCGCAGCGAGAACAGAATCGACTGTCCGGACAGGCGGTAGTGCAGCGCCACCAGATTGTTGTTGGCGTCGAACGCGCCGGTCATCTTGCACTGGGTGATCGGGTGATACCTGCCGTGCGCCATGTCCTCTTCGCGCGACCACAACAGCTTGATCGGCGTGCCCGGCATCTGCTTGGCGATCATGACCGCTTGGCGGACGTAGTCGGTCTGGCCGCGCCGGCCGAAGCCGCCGCCGGGCATCACCTTGTACATGTCGCACTTCTCCGCCGGCAGGCCGGAGGCCTCCAGCATCGCCGCGAAGACGGCTTCGCCGTTCTGCGTGCCGCACCAGACCTCGCATTTGTCGGCCGTGTAGAGCGCGGTGGCGTTCATCGGCTCCATGGTCGCGTGGTTCTGGTAGGGGTAGTTGTAGACGGCTTCGACTTTCTTCGCTGCGCCGGCAGTCGCGGCTTTGACGTCGCCGTTCTTGTTGCCGACATAGGCCGGCTGCGCGTCGTCGAGGCCTTCGGCCAGCCACTTCGCGATCGACTCGCTGGAGACCTTGGCATTCTCGCCCTCGTCCCAGACGATCGGCAGCGCTTCCAGCGCGGTTTTGGCGTGCCACCAGGTGTCGGCAACGACCGCAACCGCGGTGTCGCCGACCTTGACGACCTTCTTGACGCCTTTCATGCCGGTGATCTTGGCTTCGTCATAGCTCTTCAGCTTGCCGCCAAACACCGGGCAGTCCTTGATTGCAGCGTTCAGCATGCCCGGCAGCTTGACGTCGATGCCGTAGATCATCGTGCCGGTGGTCTTGTCGGCGGTGTCGAGCCGCAACAGGCCCTTGCCCGCGATGGTCCAGTCCTTGGGATCCTTGAGCTTGACGTCGGCCGGCGGCGTCAGCTTGGCGGCGGCTTCGGCGACCTTGCCGTAAGTCGTCGTCTTGCCCGACGCCTTGTGGGTGATGACGCCCTTGGCGACGGTGCATTCTGAGGCCGGCACCTTCCACTCGTTCGCGGCGGCCTCGATCAGCATCACGCGCGCGGTGGCGCCGCCCTTGCGGACATAGTCTTGCGACGAGCGGATGCCGCGGCTGCCGCCGGTCGAGAAATCGCCCCAGACGCGCTTGCGGGCGACGCTCTGGCCGGGGGTCGGATATTCGGTCGTGACCTTCGACCAGTCGCATTCGAGTTCCTCGGCGACCAGCTGGGCGAGGCCGGTGAGCGAGCCCTGGCCCATCTCGGAGCGGGCGATGCGGATCACGACGGTGTCGTCGGGCCTGACCACGACCCAGGCGTTGACTTCCGGCGAGCCGTCGGCCGCGCGGACCACGGCGGGGCCGCCGAAGGGGAGATCGAGCCCGATGGCGAGGCCGGCGCCGACAGCGGCGGTGGCGACGACGAAGGCGCGACGGTTCATCTTGGGAGAAACATGCTTGTTCATGGGGCGGCTCCTCAGGCGCTGGCGATCGTGTGGATCGCTTCGCGCACCTGCTGGAAGGTGCCGCAGCGGCAGATATTGGTGATGGCCTCGTCGATATCGGCGTCGGTCGGCTTCGGCTTCTCGGCGAGAAGCGCGGCCACCGCCATGATCATGCCGCTCTGGCAATAGCCACATTGCGGAACGTCCTTGGCGATCCAGGCTGCCTGCACCTTGTGCAGCGTGTCGCCGGATGCGAGCCCCTCGATCGTGGTGATCTTCTTGCCTTCGGCCTCGCTGACCGAAATCCCGCAGGAACGGGTGGCAACGCCGTCCATGTGAACGGTGCAGGCTCCGCATTGCGCAATGCCGCAGCCATATTTGGTGCCGGTCAGGCCGGCATTCTCACGAATCGCCCAGAGCAGCGGCGTATCGGGCTCGACGTCGAGCGTGAAGGTTTTTCCGTTGATTGTTAGGTTTGCCATCGCAAGTCCCCTGATTGGCCCAATCCACCGATCGGACTCGGGAAGCAATGTGTCTGGCAAATTGGAACTGTTCAAATCAATAGTCCGAGGGGTGGCCAACAGCGAAGCTGGCATGCGCGGGGAAGAATGTCGGGAGCGCGGTGTTGCGTTGTGAACGGCGGTACAAATCCACAGCCTTTGGTCGCATCGAATTCGTTTGATTATCTGAGGGTATTGTACAACCTTTGGTTTGATGGATCATTAGTCCATCCTAAGGGAGAATCGCCATGGGCCGCATCGTCACGATCGATCTCGAAAAAGTTCTCGCGTCAGGTAACGATCTCAAAGCCAAGTCACCGTCCGGACTCACCACCCACGCCGATCTGCTCAGCCTTGCCAGCGACGTCAGCAAGGACCCCGTCTCCTATCTGAGCAGCGTTGGCGTACAGCTCGACGACCAGACGGCGTCGATGCTGCGGAACAAGCTGGCCACGCGTAGCGGCGGCGTACAGGCCGGTACGATCCATATCGACATCCTCTGATCCCGCATCTGTAGATCACGATGGCCGGCTGACCGGTTCGCCGGGCAGCCGGGATATGAGGTCGTCGGCCATGGTGTTCGGCGCACAATTTTTATCCGATTTCCGCGCGGCCAGGGTGACGCCTACCAATCTCGTTCTGAACGTCACTCTGAAATGCCCGCTCAAATGTTCGCATTGCTGCTTTTCATCTGACATGTTTCACGGCGGGCACCTGTCCGCCGCGGACGTTCATCGTTGCATTCAGCAGGCCGCACAGATCCCGTCGATGGAGATCATCCATTTCGTCGGGGGGGATCCGATGCTGCATGCGGACATCGTTGCCGACGCCGTGGCCCTGGCCGCGTCGCTGGGCTTGCGCGCGGGTATCACCACGAGCGCGTTCTGGGCCAAGTCGCCCGCGCGCGCAACGGCGGCCGTTCGGCAATTGCGCGCGGCCGGGCTCACCGAAATGACCTTGTCTTACGACGATCCCCACGCCGAGTTCGTGCCGCTCAATTTCATCGCCAATGCGGTGGCGGCGGTGCGGGAGTGCGGGCTGCTGCTCCGGATTGCGGTGGTGGTTGAAGCAGGTTCTAAGATCACTGCCGCCAGCCTGCGCGCCGATCTCGGTCTTCAGGACGAGCCCGGCATCAACATCTATGAGACCGTCGCCAACTCGACCGGACGCGGCGAGGGCACGGACGAGGACACGCAGGCGGGCCGCCTTCACCACGCCTCGGCCTATCGCGGTCCCTGCGAGTCCGTTCTCCACACCGTCACGGTCGATCACGAGGGCGGCATCCGGCCCTGCTGCGGCGTGCTTCCCCATTACGACTCGCTGAAGGTCGGCCACATCGCGAAGGAAGGGATCGAAGCCGCGATGCAGGCGGCCGCCGACGATCCGCTCTACAGATGGATCAGGCTCGAGGGACCCGTCGCCATCCTCGCCGCAGTCACGGCCGCCGATCCCGTGCCGATGCGCGTTGAGGACTTCGACGGCATCTGCACCGCCTGCGACCGCATCTTCCGCTCGCCAGAACTGCTGGCGCGCGTGCGCGAAGCCGCCGAAGCGCGCCGCGGCCAGATCGAGACCTGCGAGATCTTGTTGGACGGGCAAGCCGCATCGGCCAACCTCGTGGCCGCACAATGAGCGTCGATGTCCTCTTCTGCTCGGCGCCGGTAATGTCGGTGGTGCGGCCGTCGGCGGCGCTCGGCCTGTTGCAGGCCCTGCTGCGGCAGAACGGCATTGGGGCCGAGACGCTCTATCTGAACCTGCTCTTCGCCGACCGCATCGGGCTCGATCTGAACGAGCGGCTTGCGGAGAAGCTGCCGAGCCATCTCCTCGCCGGCGATTGGCTGTTCGGCGATTGCCTGGGCTCGCGGCCCGGCCGGCCGCAGGCGCGGCGCCACCCCAGCGAGCTCAGCGCCGCCATCGAGCGCAAGGGGCTGGACCAGCTCTACGAGATCCGCCGCAACCTGATCTCGTCCTTCGTGGCAGACGCGGCCGACCGGCTGCTCGAACGCACCCCCAAGATCATCGGCTTCACCTCGATGTTCGAGCAGACGGCCGCTTCGCTGGCGATCGCGGCCGCGGTCAAGGCGCGTGATCCGTCCGTCGTCATCTGCGTCGGCGGCGCCAATTGCCATGGGCCGATGGGCGCCGTGCTGCTGAAGAACTTTGCGCAGATCGACCACGTCTTCAACGGCGAGGCCGATACCGTGTTCGGGCCGGCCGTCGAGGCGATCCTGCGCGGCGAGGCGCCCCGCGGCCTATCCGGATGCCTGTCCCGCGACCAGCCGGCTGCCGGCGCAGCAGCCGGTCCGACCGCGATGGATGCGCTGCCGATCCCCGACTACGCCGACTATTTCGCGCAGCTGCCCTGGATGTCCGAAGCCGCGCGCGTGCGTCCCTCGATTCCGTTCGAGTCCTCGCGCGGCTGCTGGTGGGGGCAGAAGCACCATTGCACGTTCTGCGGTCTGAATGGGGAGGGCATGGCGTTCAGGGCCAAGTCGGCGCCGCGCGTGCTCAGCGAGATCGAGACGCTGCATGCGGAGTTCGGCATCGGCCGCTTTGCCGCGACCGACAACATCCTGGGCATGTCCCATATCGACGGCGTGCTGGGCAGGCTCGCCGAACGCCCGGCGCACGGCTTTCGCTTCTTCTACGAGATCAAGGCCAATATGGACGAGGCGCAGCTCGAGAAGCTGGCGCTCGCGGGGACGGTCTGGTTGCAGCCCGGCATCGAGAGCCTGTCGGATCCGGTGCTGCATCTCATGCGCAAGGGCGTGAGCGCGCTGCTCAACCTGCGCCTGCTGCGCAATTGCCGCGAGCTCGGCGTCGGGCTGGTCTGGTCGATCCTGTACGGATTTCCCGGCGAGCCCCGCGACGCCTACGACGCCGTCGCCAAGATGGTCCCGCTGCTCGAACATCTTCAGCCGCCGGTCGGCTGCGGCCGTATCCGGCTCGACAGGTTCAGCCCCAATTTCGAGCGTGCCGCCGAGATCGGATTCCGCAACGTCACTCCGATGCCGGCCTATGGCGCGATCTACGATGTCCCTGACGAGGATCTCTTCGATCTCGCTTATTTCTTCGAGGGCGACGCACCCGATGCCGCGCGCGAGCAGGATCTGGTGTCGCTCAAGGCCGCGAGCGCGGCCTGGCGCGCGCGCTGGTTCGACCAGCCCTTTGCGCCGCAATTGACGATGACGGCGGTCGGCACCGCGCATCTCGTCAGCGACACCCGGGCCTGCGCGCTCCAGCCGTTCTATTGTCCGACTCCGGCCGAGATCGGCGTGCTCAATCTGCTGCGCAACCCCTGCACGCGACTGAGCGTCATTGAACAGCTTGCCGATCGTTTGGATGCGGCATCAGTCGAGGCCGCACTGGACGCGATTCTGGCGCGACGGTTTGCGATCGAGATCGACGGCAGAGTGTTGTCGCTCGTGACCGAGGCCGGCCGCGAGATTTTTGACGCCGACGCCCGTGCCGAATTTCCGCTTGGATTCGTTTTGCCACGCGAGCGTATCGCCCCGCCGGAAGAAAACGGGTTGCACGTGGCCCTCTTGAACGCCAGCGATGAAACGGCAGCGCTCGAACGGGTGCAACCATGACCGTCGAAGTCCGCCCCCTCGGCGACAAGTGCAACATCAAGTGCCGCTACTGCTATCAGGAGGGCATCCGCACCGCCGGCAACGTGCCGACGCGATACGATCTCGATGCGATCATGGCGACGCTGGACAGATTGGCGGAGCCCTTCAGCCTGTTCGGCGGCGAGATCATGCTGACGCGCCGGTCCGATCTCGAACGCCTGATGCAGCTGGGTTTCGACCGCCATGGCGGCGTCGGCATGCAGACCAACGGCACGCTGATCGAGGAGTGCGACATCGAGCTCTTCAGGAAATACCACGTGCGCATCGGCATCTCGATCGACGGGCCGGGACCGCTCAACGATGCCCGCTGGGCCGGCAGCCTGCCGGCGACGCGGCGTGCGACCGCGCGGATCGAGGCGGCGATCGAGACGTTGTGCCGGGAAGGCATGCCGCCGAACGTGATCGTGACGCTCAACCGGATGAACGCCGCGCCGGCTCGGCTCGGCGTGCTGTGCGAGTGGATCGGGTTTCTCGGCAGCCTCGGCGTGCGCAAGCTGCGCCTGCACCTGCTGGAGCAGGACGAAACGCAAGGGGGCGAGGGTCTCGCGCTCACTGCGCAGGAGAACCTTGCGGCCTTGAGGCGACTGCGCCGGCTCGAACAGGAGCTGCCGTCGGTCCAATTCGACATCTTCGCCGAGATGGCCGCGATGCTCAGGGGCGATGACGCGCAGACCTCATGCGTCTTCCACGCCTGCGATCCCTATGCGACCCGCGCCGTGGTCGGCGTTGAGAGCGATGGCCGGCTCGGCAATTGCGGCCGCACCAACAAGGATGGCGTGACCCATCTGCGTGCCGGCCGCGAGGCCTTCGAGCGCCAGCTGTCGCTTTACCGGACGCCGCAGGCGAATGGCGGATGCGAGGGGTGCCGGTTCTTCCTCGCCTGCAAGGGCAATTGTCCGGGCACCGCGATCGACGGCGACTGGCGGATGCGCTCGATCGACTGCCCGGTGTGGTTCGGCCTGTTCGAGGACATCGAGACCGAGCTTCAGGCGAACGATGAGGTCGCGATCAGCCGGTCGGAGTGCCGGTCCGATCTCGAAGCGAAGATGATCGCCGCATGGTCGATCGGCGACAATCCGACCCTGCAATCGTTGCTCCAGCAGGCGGACGCACCATGACGTCCGCCTGGCCGACCTGCTGGCCGACCTGGCCCCGTCCTCCGCTCGCGGCCGCGCCGCGGGAGCCAGCCGTCGCCAAGGCAGCGACGCAGCGCATCAGCTTCACCGGCCCGCAGGCGCGCGCGCTCTGGCAGCCGCGTCTGGATCGCCTCAGGCATGCGGCGCTAGCGATCGAATTCGAGATGGTGCGCCGGAAGCACATTCCGGCCTCGCTGGTGTGGACTGGCTATGATGGCATCGACGCCCTGACCGAGCGGGCGCGCGCGATTGGCCTCGAGGCCAAGCCGGTCAAGGCGTCGCTCGGCTATGCCGCCGACTGGCCGCTTGAGGCATCGATCGCCGAACCGAAGCGGCTGCTCGACTATGCGTTCCTGATCGGCGCTGCGCCGCTCGACACATCGATCGCTGAGCCGGCGACGGACGGCAGGCGGCGATACGGTTCGGCTATCCCGCATGCTGCGCAAGATCCTGGGCGGACTACCTTGGGCGCGGCGGAAGCGATCCGTTGGCCGGCATCCTCGCGCGCGCGGACACGGCGGCCGTGCCTGCCCATGTCGCGCTCGCGGTTCTGGGACTGGGGCCGGTGAGACACGCGCCTTGTTCTGCAGACTGTTCCGCTACGGCCGATCGTTCGCGTGAGTTCATCGATCTCGGCCGCCAGCTGGGATTGGCCGAGGAAATGAATTGGCTGGAAGAGATGGCGGATTGGACGGTGGGGGCGTCGCTGGTCAATGGCGTTGCCGAGATTGCGACGGCCACCTTCCGCTGCACATGGCTGTCCGACGAGGGCACACCGTCGCATCGGCGGCCTCGTCAGCGCGCGGCGGCGGCGCACCCGGACAAGCGAACGGCCGCAGCGGTCGAGCCCGCGGACAGCGCCGATATCCTCACCGAACTCGGCGGCGGATTTGAAATGGCCGGTTTCGAAAACCCCTTTGCCATGCGCTCGCGCTTCAGCACGGTGGTCTGGGAGCAGACCGCTGCGCTGCGCCGCGCGGGATCGGCCGTGCATATCGGATGCGGCGATGGCTTGCTGCTGGAATTGATCGCGCAGACGAGGCCAAAGCTGAGATTATACGGCGCCGAGGAAAATGCCGCGCTAGCTGAAGCCGCGCGCCGGCGCCTCGGTGCGTCATTGCCGGTGCTCGGCGGGGCCAGCATCGAGGCGATTGCGGCGCTGTCGCGTCTCGCGCCTGATGGCGTCGACCTCGCTTTCGTCGATCCGGAACGGCTTGGCGGCCGCGAAGCGCTTGCCGCTGTCCGCGCGATTGCGAAATCGGTGATCGTGATCGGCACCGACCGCTCGCTGCACCGGCTTGGGGATATGGACACGCTTGCGGCATCGATGGGATTGGCCTTGCTGCCTGGACGCGCAGGGCGGGTCTCCGCGGCCCTCTCGGCGACGAGTGGTCGTCCGCACTGACCGGTTCGAAGGAGAGATCGCCATGGACGCGACGTCGATTGACTGGGAACGCACGGCACGACCGCAGGCCGACGGCTACGATACCGCCGTCGCCCTCGGCCTGATCGACACCGAGCCGACGCCGTGGCGGCCGCTGCCGCCGCAGCGTCCCCCGGTGAACGGCGCGCCGGCCATTGCGGAGGGCAGGGTCGCCCTGCGCACGGAGGATCCGCTGCTGCCGCCGCCGCGGTTTGTCCCCGACGCGCAAGCCATCCCGGCGCTGGAGCAGGCGCTGCACTACGTCCGCCGCTGGCCGCTCGCTGCGAAACAATGGCCCGATATCGTGCACACCATCCAGTGCTATCACGACACCGAGCAGCCGACCGAAGGGCCCGGCCGGCTCGGCTCGGCCAGCCACTCGGTCGACGCGCGGTTCGGCGTCATCGGCCTGACGGTCAACTGCCCGCTCGCGACCGCGCAGGCGATCGTCCATGAAATGGCCCATCACAAGCTGAGGGCATTCGGCGTCGCCAACGAGAATGCGATCCGGATCATCAGCAATCCGCAGGACGAGCTCTATCCCAGCCCGATCGTGGTCGACCGGCCGCGTCCGATGACGGCCGTGCTGCACGCACAATATTCGTTCATCCATGTCACCCAGCTCGACGTGCACATGCTGGAGCAGGAAGACGACCCGCAGGTCCGCAGCGACATCCGCGCGCTGCTCGCGCGCAATGCGTCGCGGATGGAGCAGGGGTTCGAGACGCTGCGGCAGCACGCCCGCACCGATGCGGCCGGCCGGGCGTTTCTCGGCGCGTTCTTCGCCTGGAGCCGCGACGTCCTGGCGAGCAGCCGGACGATGCTTGCCAGCGAGCGCGGCTGATTGCCCGCTCTGCCCAGGACCGGGTTCCAGCCCTAAACGCCAGATACGCGGTTTGAGGCGACTTTCGGCTGTGAATGCCGGTTCCACGGCCGATCGGCGCTGCATTGCGGCGACAGTTTGTCCTTTTTACCGGGGTGCAAGACGAACGCGCTCTGGTACACTGGGACGAAGCAAAAAGGGATTCCATGAACGTACCGCAGCGCTGCAACGTATTGATGCTCTATCCGCTGTTCCTGGCGGAGTCGTTCTGGAGCTTTGGCGAATCCTGCGAGCTGATGGGTGTGAAGCGACCCGCAGCTCCCCTCGGCCTGATCACGGTGGCCGCGATGTTGCCGAAGGACTGGACGGTCCGGCTGATCGACTGCAACACCCAGCCCCTTGGTGACGAGGATCTCGCCTGGGCCGATGTCGTGTTCACCGGCGGCATGCTGCCGCAGCAGGCCGATACGCTGCGCCTGATCGAACTCTGCCGCGCCGCCGGCAAGCCGGTGGTCGTCGGCGGACCCGATCCGACGTCGAGCCCCCATGTCTACGAACGGGCCGACTTCCGGGTGCTCGGCGAGGCCGAAAGCGTCATCGACGAGTTCATCGCGGCCTGGGAAAGCGGGGCCCGCTCCGGCGTCTTCACTGCGCCGAAATTCCAGGCCGACGTAACAAAGACGCCGGTGCCACGCTTCGATCTCCTGAAGTTCGAGGACTATCTCTACCTCGGTGTGCAATATTCGCGTGGCTGTCCGTTCACCTGCGAGTTCTGCGACATCATCGAGCTCTACGGCCGTGTGCCGCGCACCAAGACGGTCGAGCAGATGTTTGTCGAGCTCGAGACGCTCTACCGGATGGGCTACCGCGGCCATCTCGACTTCGTCGACGACAATTTCATCGGCAACAAGAAGTCGCTGCGGCAGTTCCTGCCCCAGCTCGCCGAATGGCAGCGCGCGCACGGCTATCCCTTCGAATTGTCCACCGAGGCCTCGGTCAACCTGGCCGACGATCCCGAGCTATTGGAGCTGATGGGCGCGGCCAATTTCTTCGGCATCTTCGTTGGCATCGAAAGTCCGGACCCTGCAACGCTGGTCGCGATGCGGAAGAAGCAGAACACGCGGCGCAACATCGCCGAGAGCATCCACAAGATCTATGCCGCCGGCATGCTCGTCACCGCGGGCTTCATCGTCGGCTTCGACACCGAGAAGGTCTCGATGGCGGAAGCGATGATCGATTTCATCGAGGAGGCCGCGATTCCCGTCGCCATGGTCGGCCTGCTCTATGCGTTGCCGAACACGCAGCTCACGCGCCGACTCGAGCGTGAAGGCCGGCTGCATCCGGGCCACGATCTGGCGCCGACCATCGGCGCCGATCAGTGCACGGACGGCATCAACTTCGATCCGGTCCGCCCGTTGCGCGACATCCTGACGGACTACAAGCGGGTGCTGGAGCACATCTACAGCCCCGCCGCCTACGCAGGACGCGTCGACCGCCTGATGACGCTGCTCGACCGATCCAGGCAGCGCCCCGAGCTCGCCGAGGGCGACATCCGCTCGCGGGTCGGGGCGATGGAGACGGTGCACCGCGTTGTCACCGCCCTTCCCGAAGCGCGCGGGCCGCTGTGGCAGACCTTCATGAACTGCGCCAAGCGCGACACGTCATCGGCACGGATCGCGGTGCAGATGATTGCCGCCTATGCGCATCTCGGGCCGTTCTCGCGCAAGGTCATCGAAGCCATCGACGGGCGCCTCGCTGCGCTCGATGACGAGACGGTCATCCCGACCGCTGCGACGCTCGACACCACCGCAGCCCGGCACCTGGCCTGAAGGCTTACTTCACCGCCAGCCGCAAGAAGCTCATGACGCTGCCGAGCGCGGCAAAGCCGGCGCCGAGGGCCAGCGCGACGGTTGCGCCGTCGTGGCCGGCAAGCGCAAAGCAGAGGGCGGCTAGCGCCGCGCCCGTGGTCTGGCCCGTCAGGCGTGCGGTCGCGACGATGCCAGAGGCGCTGCCGCTGCGGTGCGGCGGCGCGCTCGACATCACCGCCTTCATGTTCGGCGCCTGGAAGAAGCCGAACCCCATGCCGCAGATCACCATCCGCCAGATGATGTCGGGGATGGCAGGATTGGACGGGAGCATCGCGAGCAATGCCATGCCGAGGCCGAGCAGTACGAGCCCGATGCCGCCGAGCAGGCCGACCGCGTGCCGGTCGGAGAGGCGCCCCGCGATCGGCGCCATGATGCCCACCACCAGCGGCCAGGGCGTCATGAAGAAGCCGGTCTCGACCTGCGAACGCCCGAGCACGTCCTCGAAATAGAACGGCAGCGAGACGAAGGCGAGGCCCTGCACGGCGAACGAGCACACTGCGGTCGCCGCCGACAGCGCGAACATCGGCCGGCTGAACAGGTCGATCGGCAGCATCGGTGCGGGATGGTCGGCATGCCGGCGCATCAGGATGAAGCCGAGTGCGAGGGCCGTGATCAGCTCGATGCCCACGACGACAGGCGACAGATTGTGCGCGGCGCTGCCGATGCCCGTGATGAACAGGCCGAGGCAGGCGGACGCAAGGACCGCGCCGAGAAAATCAAAGCCGTGATCGGCGCGCGGCGTCTTCGGCAGCATCGCATAGCCGATGCCGATCGCGACGAGGCCGAACGGGATGTTGACCGCGAACAGCCACGGCCACGGGCCGAATGCGAGGATGGCAGAGGCGATCGACGGCCCGAAGGTGAAGGCGGTTGCGACCACGAGCGCATTGTGGCCAAAACCGCGGCCGAGCATCCGGCCCGGATAGACGAAGCGCACCAGTGCCGTGTTGACGCTCATGATGCCGCTGGCCCCCAGGCCCTGCAGCGTGCGCGCGACCAGCAGGCTGTCCAGCGACCACGCCACCGCGCAGAGCAGCGAGGCGATGGTGAACAGGATCAGGCCGCCGAGATAGATGCGCTGGTGCCCGACGATTTCGCCGAGTGCGCCGAGCGGCAGCAAAGTGGCCACCAGCGCGATCTGGTAGACGTTGACCACCCAGACCGATTGCTCCGGCGTGACGTGCAAATCCGCGGCAATGGCTGGCAGTGCGATATTGGCGATCGCGGTGTCGAGGGAGGCCATCGCCAGCGCGGTGAAGATGGCGGCGATCGCCCAGCGCCGCTGCGTGGCCGGAAGGCCGTCGGCAATGGGATGGTCGGGCTCGCGCGCGGCGGCAGGTAACGTGATTGTCATTGCCTGGCGCGTTGCTCCGGCGGCGTGGTGAAAGGGGACTTTCGGCATGTACTACGCCGAAGGCCGCTTCCACAGGCTTATGCTTGCATGCTGTGTATGCGCGAAGGTCAGGCGATGCGGCCGGTGGCTAGCGTATGATCGCGCCAGCAGCTGCAATCTTGGGGGATCATCATGCAAATCGTCGTTCTGCCCGGTGACGGCATCGGACCGGAGATCACGGCCGCGACATCGGGCGTGCTGGGCGCGGCCTCCGAGCGCTTCCAGCTTGACTTGCGGCTCGAGGAGCACGCCGTCGGGCATGCGAGCCTGAAGCTATCAGGCACGACGGTGCGCCCCGAGTTGCTCGACATCGTTCGTGCCGCCGACGGCCTGATCCTGGGGCCGACCGCGACCTTCGACTTCAAGGACGAGGCGCATGGCGAGATCAACCCGTCCAGGCACTTTCGCAAGAGCCTCGACCTCTACGCCAATGTCCGGCCCGCGCGCACCTATGCGGGGCGGCCCGGCCGGCTCGGCGAGTTCGATCTCGTCGTCGTGCGCGAGAACACCGAAGGGTTTTACGCCGACCGCAACATGGAGCAGGGCAATGGCGAGATGCTGGTCACGCCTGACGTCGTGATCTCGTTGCGCCGGATCACGCGCCTCTGCTGCGAGCGTATCGCGCACGCCGCCTGCCGTCTGGCGATGAAGCGGCGAAGACGTCTGACCATCGTGCACAAGGCCAATGTGCTGAAACTCGGCGACGGCATGTTCCTCGACATCTGCCGTGCGGCCGCGAAGGGCTATCCCGGCCTCGAAGTCGACGACGTCCTGGTCGACGCCATGATGGCGCATGTCGTGCGCAACCCCGATCGCTTCGACGTTATCGTCGCCACCAACATGTTTGGCGACATCCTGTCCGATCTCACGGCCGAGCTCTCCGGCAGCCTCGGCCTCGGCGGCTCGCTCAATGTCGGCGACCGGTACGCGATGGCGCAGGCCGCGCACGGCTCGGCACCTGACATCGCGGGGCAGGACGTTGCCAATCCGGTCTCGCTGATCCTGTCGACCGCGTTGCTGCTGGCCTGGCATGGCGAGAAGACCGGCGCCGTGCGCTATGAGGAAGCCGCGCGTGCGATCGAAGCCGCGGTGGCGAAGGCGATCGGCGAGGGCCGGGCGACGCGGGATGTTGGTGGCAAGCTCGGCACGATCGCCGCAGGTGCTGCGATTGCGGAGCTCTTGCAGGCGGAGTGAGCCATCGTCGCGGATGCCTGCGATTTTTCTTGGGGGGCAACACAAAAACTCGAAAAACAACCCCATGCACAGTAGAAGGCTCCTTGATCGATAAGGGATTTTCGGAGCGCGTCGCGACGACCTTCGTGACAGTGATCACGTTGACCCGTCGGGCAAAACACTGGCATGACGCTATCGTGCCAGCGGTCGGGGACAAGGGCGCATTCTCATCATGCGCGACGTCCGCTTCCTGACGCCCAGTGGCCCGTCTCCTCTGGCCCGCTTGAGCCAGATCAAGACTCACCCCGCGGCGCCGCCGGACCTTTCCATCAACGCATCCATGGAAAGGGCGGCCCATATGACAACCCTGCTCAGGGAAATCCGGGATACACCTCTGCTCTGGATGCTGGTCTTCGTGCCCATCGTGCTGGTGGCGGAGGCGGTCGCCCCGCATTCCCACACGCTGCTGTTCGTGCTCGCCGTGCTTGCGATCGTGCCGCTGGCGGCGCTGCTCAGCCACGCCACCGAAGCGGTCGCCGCCAGAACCGGCGATGCCGTGGGTGGACTGCTCAACGCAACGCTCGGCAATCTGACGGAGCTGATCATCGCCATCACGGCGCTGCGGGCAGGCGAGTACATGCTGGTGAAGGCCTCGATTGCGGGCGCGATCGTCACCAACGCGACATTCATGCTCGGCGCCTGCCTGCTGCTCGGCGGCCTGCGCTATCATGTGCAGGAGTACAATCGCGCCGGCGCGCGGCTGTCGTCCGGCCTGTTGCTGATGGCAACGGTCGCCCTGCTGGCGCCATCGGCGGTCGCCGACCTCGAGCATCTGCCGCAGGACGGGTCCGTCATTCACACGCTCAGCGTCGGCATTTCAGTCCTGCTGATCGCGGCTTACGCGCTTGGCCTGTGGTTCTCGCTCGGGACGCACAAGGAATTGTTCGCAAGCGCCGATCACGGCGAGCAGGAGGAAGCGCACTGGCCGATCGGGCTAGCCGTTGGAACGCTGCTGGCCGTCACCGTGCTGGTGGCGCTGGTGAGCGAGATCTTCGTGGAATCGGTGCAGAAGGCGGCGGAAACCTTCGGCATGAGTCCGGCTTTCGTCGGGTTCATCATCGTTTCGCTGGTTGGCGCCGCTGCCGAATTTGCAGTTGCCCTTGCCGCTGCGCGCAAGGACCGCCTCGACATGGTGGTCGGCATTGCGCTCGGCAGTGCCTCCCAGATCGCGCTGTTCGTTGCACCCGCGCTCGTGCTGCTCAGCTATGTCGTGGGACCGACGCCAATGAACCTTCAGTTCTGGCCTGGCGCCGTCACCATGGTGATGATCGCAACAGTCACGGCGACCTTCATCACCACCAGTGGACGCTCGGCATGGTTTGTCAGGCGCCCTGATGATCTTGATCTACGCGGTGTTCGCGCTGACCTTGTACGTCGTCCCGCCGGCGGCCGAGGGATGAGGTGCACTCGCCCGCCGGCACAGGGGCGAATTGGCTCATCGGAGAATGGCGGCCTGTGGCGAGCCATCCTCCGAAGCGGCGAATACGTCTCCCGCTAGTAGGCCCAGTAGCTGCCGGTGGGCGGGCAATTGTCGCCGCCGTAGCCATAGCCGTAGTTGCCGCCGCCATAGCCGTAATACGATGCGGCCGGGTAGCCGTAGCCGTAGCCGTAGCCGGGATAACCGCCATAGTAGCCACCGTAGTACCCGCCATCGCCGCCGTAATAGGCGCTCCGCGCGATTGCGCCGCCGACGACCGCGCCGGCGGCCACACCGTAGCCAAGGCCGCGATAGCCGTAGCCGCCGCCGCGCCAGCCGCCGACCCAGCGCACTTCGGTGGTGATCTGATCGACCATCGATTTCATCGTCGAAAGATGCGTCGGGATCGGCCCGGCCTGAGCGATTGTGCCTGATAGCAGGGCGCCGGCTCCGGCGAGAACGAGGGTACGCAGGAAATTCGAGGATGTCATGATCGATCATCTCCTTGGCTTACGGGCGGCGCTTTCTGCGCGGACACCGATAGTCCATTCCGGGATGGCGGCGTCGCGGCGGGCTTGATCTAGTACCCGGAATCAGAGCTGAGTGATACGGCGGCCTTTGAAACGGCGTTGACGGACCTTTTTCTTGGTCCAGACGAAGGGCTCGGCTCTGTCGTTGTATGCGTTGACG
>NZ_JASAUS010000081.1:0-40138 GCF_029953005.1 Bradyrhizobium sp. Mp27
TCTCCGTCGTTGCCGCCTCCATACCCCCCGCCAACGATTTGCAAACACGTTGATCAACAGACTGCAATCCCCACGCCAAACCTTTGCGAGTGGGACGCGAACGTCGCTTACAGTTCATCGGCGATGCCATGCTGATCTTCTTCGGCGACCCCGAGACCAGGGGCGACCGTGCGGACGCTGAGGCCTGCCTCCAGATGGCCTGGCGCATGCAGCAGCGCCTTGCCGAGCTCAATGCGAAGTGGCGCGCTTCCGGCATCGAGCAGCCGTTCCGCTCGCGGATGGGCATCAACTCCGGCTATTGCAATGTCGGCAATTTCGGCAGCAGCGACCGCATGGACTACACCATCATCGGTGCCGAAGCGAACCTCGCCGCGCGCCTGCAATCGATCGCCGAGCCCGGCGGCATCGTGCTGAGCTACGAGACCTTTGCTCTGGTCAGCGACATCGTCCGCGCCCACGCGCTGCCCGCGATCACGATGAAGGGCATCAGCCGAGAAATCATTCCCTATTCGGTGGATGCGCTCAACGACGCGGCGGCGGAGAAGAGCGGTGTCATCACCGAGCGCGCGCCCGGGCTCGAGCTCTATCTCGACCCCGCCGTGGTGAAGTCAGGCGATGCCGCGCGCGTCCGCTCGCTGCTGGAAAACGCGCTGGCTTCGCTGAAGCCGGCGTGAGGGTGCGCTCTTACCCTCCCCTGGAGGGGGATGGTCGATCGCGCGCAGCGCGAGCGGGGTGGGGTGATCTCTCAACACGGGCAGTGTTCGATGCGGAGAGACCGACGCGAGACTCACCGCGCCGCCCCTTCCGTGAACGCGGTCTCGATCACGTCGCCAAAAGGCTGCCAGGAACGGCCGTCGAACTGGACAAGCCGCATCTGCTTGATCGGCAGGTAGCTGTTCGGCGAGGTGTTCATCCTGATGTTGGGCAAGGCGACGGAGGGCTGCTGATCCCGCAGCGAAGCCGCCTGACGCATGATGTTCTCGCGCGACAGGTCGTCGCCGCATTGCTTCAGCACCTGCGTCAGCGCCTCGGCCGCGGCGTAGCCGTAGAGCGCGGCACTGTTGTTGGTGCTTTCGGCGTGGTGGTACTTGTCCATGAAGGCGAACCAGTCCTTCATGGCGGGGTCGTTCTTCCATGCGGGGTCGCTCGGATCCTTCAGGAAGGCCGCCGAGATCACGCCGGCCGAATTCTCCAGGCCCGCGGGCGCCATCGCGTTGGCGATCGAGGCGGAGGCGTCGTTGACGATGATGACCGGGCGCCATTTGAGTGACGCCGCCAGCTTGATCACCTTGGACGCCGTCGACGGCACGCCGAGGAAGACGAAGATGTCCGCGCCGGCGCGCTTGAGGATCGAGACGTGCCCTTCGAGATGCTCATCGTTGATGTCGAAGGCGATGTCGACGAGGACGAGGCGGTTCAGGTCGCCAAGACCTTCCTGGATGCCCCGGTAGAGCATGCGTCCGAACTGGTCGTTCTGCCAGAGCACCACAATCTTCTTCTTGGGATAATAGGCCTGGATGTAGTTGGCATAGATGCGCCCCTCCGACCGGAACGACGGCTGCCAGCCCATGGTCCAGGGAAACGCCTTGGCCTGGCTCAGCTCCTCGTCGCCGGAGGCGACGAACAGCTGCGGGATTCTCTTCTCGTTCAGGTACCAGCGCGTGGCGATATTGCCGGGCGTGCCGAACGAGCCGAACATCAGGTGCACGTCGTCCTTCTCGACCAGATTGCGCGTCAGCTCCAGCGCGGTGGCCGGATCGGAATTGTCGTCGCGCGTGATGAAGCGGATCTTGCGGCCGTTGATGCCGCCGCGCGCGTTGACCATGTCGAAATAGGCGGCTTCCGCCTGGCCGATGGCGCCGAATTCCGAGAGCGGTCCCGAATACGGCATGACATTGCCGATGCGGATTTCATCGCCGGAAATGGGCTGCTCCGAACGCTGCTGGGACATCGCCCCCAGAGAGGCGAGAGCGGCAATCAAGACGAACAGCAGTCTGCCGGTGACGCGCATGCTCGACACCTTGTCGTTGGCCCCCAACGAGGTCGGCTTGATCCGCACCAAGGCGAGTTGATCTACGTCAAGCGTTTGGCAATCCTGTGGCCGGTTGCGACAGCCGCGCGAATGAAACGGCAGGCGTGCTGACGCGACGCTACGGCAGCCGGGGGCGCGCGTTGCGCTATTCTGACCGGCCCGGGAACATCTTGGCGGCGCGTTCCGTGTCCGGCCGCCGTCGCGATTCGAGCAGACGTCGCCAATGGGTGGGAGGCACGCCGCTCCAGCGCTGGAAGGCCCGGCAGAAATGGGCGGGATCGTCATAGCCAAGCATGGACGCAATTTCGCCGATCGATCGGTCCGTC
Organism: Bradyrhizobium sp. Mp27; assembly: GCF_029953005.1. Classification (NCBI taxonomy): domain Bacteria; kingdom Pseudomonadati; phylum Pseudomonadota; class Alphaproteobacteria; order Hyphomicrobiales; family Nitrobacteraceae; genus Bradyrhizobium; species Bradyrhizobium sp. Mp27. Next base: position 2,359 of record NZ_JASAUS010000081.1, read on the forward strand.
CGGCACAACAGTCGCACCGCCCGGCGCTGTAGCGCGTTTCGCAGCAGGTCGCTATAGCTCAGGCCGACGTCGCTGAGCCTGCGCTGCAGAGTCCGTCGCGCGAGTCCCGACCGGTCTCCGATGCGTGAAAGGGTCGGACGCCGATCGAGCAGCTCCAGTTCGATCAGGACGGACAGACGGCCCGGTAGATCTTCCGGATCCGGCAGGTCAAAGATGCGCCCGAGTTCGCTTGCGCTCAGCCCATCGTCTTGTTCTAGATTTGGATTGACGGCCGTCAGCAGTCGCCGGTCGAAACGATCGCGCTGGCGGTGTTGCCGATTGCCGTGTCCGTGCCCATCAACTCGCCGACCGGACTTCGCAACCGGTTTGCGATATCCTGAAGGACGATCCGGCTCGGCAGCCAGCCGGGACCGGCAAAATGCCTGATGACGGCAATCATGTACCAGATCGCGAGCATCTCGTTCTGTTGGCGCCCGTCGCGCGCAGGGTCGGTCAATTCATACGACCAGTGAATGTCGCTGTCGTAACGGCGGACGACCAGCTGCGTGGCGTTCTGCAGCATGTGCGGCAGGCTCGTCCCGGCGCGCTGGATTGCCTCGAGCAAGGTCGGGGCCTGAGTCACCCATCTGCCGAAGACTCCGAGGCCCGCAATCGACGTCTGGCGACCAAGCCGGGCCGCAAAGACTTCGTCGTGCAATTCCCGCGAGGTTACCATCAACAGCCGGAAATGATCGCGCAGTGGCAACAGCGTGTCCGGGGATTCCAGCAAGGCAAGAGGAAGATCGGCGCGGCGAAACACCCGCTCGATCGATCCCCCGGCGGCGGTCACGACCTTGGCGATCGGACCGAGCGTGCTCGCGCGTGTGTAACCGGTCTGGTGCATCTGCCCTCACGCGCCAAACAGGCGGCCAAGTCGGCACGTCATGGCAGGCTGAACTCGGCGCGAAAGCATAGCATTCGAATCCCGATGGAATACGGCCAAACGCCCGTGTCGCGTAGGGGCAGGGAGGAATGCATGTGCTTTGCTTGTCTTGGCTTCTCATCACCGGCCGGGAAAATTTCCCGACGTGACGTCATGTTACGCGCATCGGCGCTCGGCCTTGTCGTGCCCTTTGCCGGTCCCGCATTGCAGACCGCGCGTGCGGCAGAGCAGGGCGCTCCGGCGCCAGCGGATGTGGTGAGCGGAATCAAGGAAATCATTGCGAAGGCGAATTCACCGGAACTGGTCGCCTACAAGGCGTTCGAGATCAACGGCGCCGATCTGCCCTGGACCGATCTCGGTCTCGACGCTACGCGCGGCCAGCAGGTGACGTTTCTCCTGAGCGGTCGCATGTGGCTGTCCCGTGAGCACGATCTCTGGTTCGGTCCCGGCCTGATCTTCCACGCGCGCACGCGCGGGCTACGGCCGATGTACAACCCGATGCTGGATACAGGAACCATGACGGTCGCCCACGATGGACGCATCGAGGTCGCGCGTTCGGCTGCGGAATGGGCCAACGAGGACGGAGCACTGGGTACGCCGGAAGACATCTACAAGAAGGCGGATGTCAAGATGACAGGTGTCGCCCTGCTGTGGCGCGGGGATGCCAGCGTCGGCGTCAAGAGTCTCCTGGCGCATGGCGACGTGGGTGGTCAGCTCAAGTCCGAGCTTGCGCGTCTCGAGCGTGGCGGCCAGCTGCCGGCTGGGTGGTCGAACCTGCTCGGTTTCGGGGGTGGACAGCAAGTCTTCAGTCAGGATGCCGACGGCGAGATCGTCTGCGACATCACGGGCCATGTCAGCATCATCGAGAAATCGCTGCCGCTTCCATTGGCCTCCCGTCCGCGCCTCGCATGGCGCTGGAAAATAGATCAACTGCCGTCCGTCGTCCCGGAGGACCAGGCTGCGACCCACGACTATCTTTCGATCGGCGTGAAGTTCGAAGACGGACAGGATCTCACATATGTCTGGAGCGAATATTTGCCTGAAGGCAAGGTCTTCCGGTGCCCGTTACCCGCCTGGAACGCGATCGAGACACACATGATCGTACGTTCCGGGAAGGCGGACCTCGGAACCTGGCAAGCGCAGGAGCGCGACATCGCAGCGGACTACGCCGCCCATATCGGCGGATCGGCGAAGGCCATCTCGAAAATCTGGCTGCTGGCCGTGGCGCCGTTCCAGCGCCGCCACGGCGCCTGTCGCTATGCCGATATCAAGGTCACCACCGGTGACAACGCCGTGCACAAGGTTTAGCGCGCGAAGGTGATTTGCCAACAGGGGTAGAACAGCGGAGCCGTGCTCTTCATCCGGGTCGCAGCTCGACCGTTCAAAAGCGGCGTCTTGAGCCTGTGGCCTAATCTGAAGCAAGCTCGCTGCTACGGCAGCTCCCGCGCCTCGAGCTGATGCACCAGCAGCAGGGTCGGTTCGGCGAGGCTGTCGCTGGAGCCGTCGAGGCCGAAGGCGGCGGCGATGCCGTCGCGGCTGCGCAGCAGCGTGCTGCGCGGGCAGTGGCCGGCGCCGCACAGCGTCTTCTTCAAGGTCTCGCCCTGCGCCACCAGGTTCGCGGGATCGTTCGCGGCCCAGGCCAGCACGATCGGCGCATCGACGTTGAGGATGCCGGGGAAGACGGACCGCTTGTCATATTGGGTGGGGTCGGTGCCGAGATAGGCCTTCTCGCGCTCGCTCGCGTCCTTGCCCGCGCGGTAGATCCCGGACACCAGCACGACGGCCGCGACATCGGCACGGTCGGTCTGGAACTCGGGATGCGCCAGCAAGGTGGCGACATGGAAGGCGCCGGCGCCGTAGCCGACCGCGACGATCTCGCGGGCATCACCATTGAACAGGTCGATATTCCCGTGGACCCAGGATAACGCCGCCGCGACGTCGGTTGCACCCATCGGCCAAGTCGCCGCAGGCGCAAAGCGATAGTTGACGCGCACGCCGATCATGCCGTTGCGCGCGGCAAAGCACATCGCCTGGTCCTGGACCTCGCGGGACAGGTCCGGCGCGCCGCGATCGCCGGTGAAGGTGTCGCCCCCCACGAACAGCAGCACGGGCCGGGGCGTATCCGCCTTGGTCTCGCTGCTGGTGGCGACGTCGAGTACATTGGCCTCGCTGTCGCCGTAGCGCAGCCCGCGCGAGAAGGAGATCTGCTCGCACAGCCGCGCGGTGCCGCCGGCGGTCGTGTCGTTGTCGGTGAGGCCCACCCGGACGAGATCAGACGGCCCCGTGAGCCGCGCCGGCAACGGACCGTGTGCGGAGGCTGCCGTCATGCCCAGGATGAGGAAGAAAGCGAGATAATTCTTCATGTTGGTATGTTGGTGCCGGCCCTGCGTGCCCGATATGGGTTCGCGCGTTTGGCCTGTCTTTTCAATTCGCCTTATTAGTTAGTTGGTCTTGAGGCGATTTCACGGCACCCGGTTTCCTACCCATGTTCTTGCCCATGCGCGGTTCAATTCCCCGGCTGGAACGTGCAGTCGGCTCCGCTGCCGTCCTTGCGGCGGATGGCATTGGGGTCGATCGTGCAGCTCAGCTTGCTCAGGCTCTCGAAGTTCGATCCCGCCGCACCATCGGGCGGAATGCCGGCGAGCGCTTCGGTCGCGAAAATTTCATTGGCCGTCGAACCGTTCACGGTCCTGCTCTTCTTGCCGAAGGTCAGCTCGCAATTGCGTAGCGTGATGTCGACATTGCCGGTGCGGCAGACGATTCTGTCCACGGTCACCACGATCGGCTTCTTGTAGGAAATCTCGGCATTGGCGGCGAACAGCATCGCCACCGCCTTCCTCTCGGCGCCGGTCAGGTCCGGCGACAGCGGCGCGATCACGCCCGCGAGCGCCAGCGCCGTCGAGCCCGAGACTTTTGCAGGCGTTGCCCCCGAGGCTCCGGCGGCGTTGAAGGCGCCGGCAAAAGCGAGCGCGGAGAGGATGCGGGCCCAAATCCTGGATCGAGCCCCTGTCGTGAATGTCATTCGCGTCGCTTCCTCTCCGGTCACGGCTTCGCCGCCGCAAGGCGTCCCGAGCCTATGACAGAATTGCTAGTCCGGGCAGAGCCATGCGCTTCAGGCTGCTTGTCGATCGCCTTGATGATCGCAGCCGCCGCCGTCTGGCCGGACTGGAGAGCGCCTTCCATGTAACCGAAATACGCAAAGCAGGTGTGCTCGCCGGCAAAGAACAGGCGGTCCTCGAAGCCCTTGGCCAGCAGCGGCCCGGCGCGGCAGACCTCGCCTGGGGCGGGACAGGAATAGCCGGCGGCGGTCCATTCGTCGCGCGGCCGGGCCATGAACTCCGGCTGATCGGCCAGATGCGCGACATAGCCCTTGTAGACGCTGCCGATCTGCTGCGCATAGAACGCGTCGACCTGCGTCTGGTCACCGGGCTGGTAGTGCTTGAGAGCTTCCGCCGCGACGTCGGCGCCGGCGAACAGGCTGAGCTCGACCGGGTGCTCCGGCGGGGCGATCTGGTTGTCCGTCCCTTCCCAGGTGACACCGAACTGGTTCGAGATGGCCGTCGGGGCGAGGCCCTCGCCGATCCAGAAGCGCTTCTTGAGCGGGCTGAGATATTTCACCGCCGTCCCCATCGTGACGTAGTAATCGTGCGGCAGGTGGGGCTGATCGTGATCTTGGCGTTGGGTGAGTCCGGCCACAGGCTCGGCGGTATCGCGAGCACGGCATAATCGGCGGCGAAGGGCGCGCGTGCCGTTCCGTTGCCGGAGGGGCTGAATTCCAGGGTCACGCCTTCGCTGTCGATGCGGATGGCGCGCACCGGCGTCGACAGGTGGGTGCTGGCGCCGTTGCTCTCGATGTCCCGCGCGAGACGAATGGCGAGCTCCTGATTGCCTTCCGAGCAGCGCAAAGTCTCGGTCTGGGTGAAGAAGGCGTCGATCTGGTTCTTCATCCGTCCGCCCGCGACGACGGCCAGGTTGGCGAGAAGGCTCTGCTTGGTGGTCGGCTGGCCGGCGTCATTGGAGAACTGCTCCTCCATGGCGTGCTTGGTGAGCTTCGAACAGTCGAGGCTGGCGATCCAGTCCGCAATCGTCCTGGCGTCGAGTTTCCTTGCGCCCTTGGCGCGCCAGGGCTTGTCAGGCTTGACCCTGCCGGCCCAACGACTGAGCTTGCCGAAAGCATCGTCCATCTCGTGATAGACCAGCTTCATCTGGCCGTCGGACAGCTTGTGGCCGTCGAGAAACACCGGCATGTCGAGCTCGAGCGCGTCGAAATTGGTGTCCGAGGTGATGACGGACAGGCCGAGCTCGAATCGCTTGGCATATTTCAGCCAGAGCGGATGGTTGTAGCCGATCAACTCGCCGCCGGCCTCGACGATCCCGCTCGGCTTCTTCTTGCTGAGAACCCGGCCGCCGAAGCGGTCGCGGGCCTCAAACAGCGTCACCTCGCAATGCGCGACGAGCTCGGAGGCCGCCATCAGGCCGGCGAAGCCGCCGCCGATGATCGCGACTTTCGGGCGTCGCACCGCCAGCGCGCGGAGCGCGGTGGGTGAGCGGATTGTGGGCGGGGTGGGCTGAAGGGCGAGCTTGTCCTTGACCCGCCGCTGGCGCTCCGCCCCCGAAATCCTGGGCCCGTAACGCCGGTGCAGCCGCGCAAACAGCGAACGCATCGCGAGCTTCCTTTGAAAATGTCTTCTGCCGGGACGGCGCCGTGCCGCGCCCTGAAATGCTGCAACATCGGTTAAAAATAGACCGGCCGATAGAAGCGAGATTAACTTACAATCTTGCGGAGAGTCGAGTGGCGGCTTCTCTTCCGCCCGACGTCTTGTCCCTGGCCGGCAATTGATGGGAAAATCCGCGAACCGCGCGGCGATTGCGCGGCGCGGCTGTTTTGGCCCGACGTGTCAAACATTTGAGGCGCGCGACCGCGGCCGCATGCAGGCCGCGCGTTCTACTGTGCATGGGGTTGTTTTCGCAGTTTTAGTTTTGGACCGGCCGCTATGCCCGCTTCATCGTCCGGAAGGTGATCGAATAGCGGCGTGCCTCGACCGGCGGGATGCTGTGCTCCCATTGCGACCGCGCCTCGCCGTCCATCAGGTAGAGCGAGCGCGGCAGGGCTTCGAGCGCGTGGCGCTCCCATTTGTCGCCGCTACGGCGGCGGAAGCGGAATTTGCACGGCGAGCCCAGCGACAGGCCGAGGACCTCCTTGAAATGCAGCTTATCGCGGTGCCAGCCGATGCCGACGCCGGCGTCATATTCGGTGCAGAGCACCTGCCGGACGCTGCCGTCGGCGAGGCCCGCCCAGGCCTCGACCTGCCGCGCGACGGGCAGGACCCAGTCCGGGATCGGCTCGGCCTCGGCCAGCCGTTGCAGCGAATAGTCATAGCGATAGCCGAACGACGCCACCCGGCGGTTGCCCTCGAAGGCGCCGAACTGGAAGCGCTGCAGCGGCAATGCTGCGATGCGGCCGATCAAGTCCTGCTCGACGGCGGCCTCGACGAAGTCATCGGTATAGCGAAGCCCGGCAGGACCGGCTTGCGGGTCGGCGAATAGACCAAGCTGCGTCATTGCTCGCATTTCCGTGATGGAACCTATTGGCGGCTGATGCGACTTACATAGGACACGGAAAAAAACGTGCGAGGCTGTCATGGCAGAGAAGCATACCGCCGATCCGGCAGAGATCATGCGGGCGACCGGTCATCCTGAGCTGGAATATGCCGCCGGCTGGACCATCGCCGGTCTGGTCACCATCGGCACCATCGTCGCCGCCTGGGTGTTCGCGATCTAGGCTATCGGAAACTGGAGCTCGAAGGCCGCGCCCTCGTCGGTCGGCTTGAGCCTGATCGAGCCGCCATGGCTCGCCATCACCGCGCGCGCGATCGCCAGCCCCATCCCGGTGCCGCCCTGGTCGCGGCGGGTGGTGAAGAACGCATCAAAGATCCTGTCGCGGTTCGGCGCCGAAATCGGCTCGCCGTCATTGCTGACCGTTACAAGCAGGGTCGTCCGCTCGTCCACCGCCTCCAGCCTGATCGTGCTCGCCCTGTGCCGCATCGCGTTGTCGGCGAGATGCGACAGCACGATCAGCGCCTTCTCGCCGGACATGCCGATCGCCCTGTCGAGGCGGCCGCTGGCCTCGATTGAGCTTGCCGGAAACCGGCTCCGGAGGTCGGCGATCACGGGCGCAAGCTCGGTGCGCTCGTTCTGCGGCAGGCTCTCGGCGCGGGCGAGCTCGCGCAGTCGCTGCGCCATCGCCTCCAGCCGCTGCGTGTCCGACAGGATGTTGGCGATGAACGTCTTCTGTTCGGCCGGCGTCAGGCCCTCAGGCTTTCCTTGAAACGAATCCTGCAGCAGCTCGGCCGCCCCCTTGATCGAGGTCAGCGGCGATTTCAGCTCGTGGGTGAGGTGGGCCGAGAACGTCGCGATATAGTCCGAGCGCCGCGCCAGCTGCTCGGCCATGCCGAGGAAGCTGTGCGAGAGCTGGGCGAATTCGCGGGTGCCGTAATGCCGGAGCGGCCTGAACGCCTCGCGATCGCCGCGGCCGATCCGCGCGGCGCGGTCGATCAGTTCGCGCATCGGCAGCGTGATGGTGCGCGAGAATACCAGGCCGATCGCGATCGTGCCGAGGATCACGGCGAGCCCCGCCAGCACGAACTTGGCCCGCTCCTGGTAGAGATGGTCAAAGATGTTGCTCGGCGTTCGCGTGGTGTAGATCACCCCGGCGACGCGGTTGTTGACGATGACGGGCATCGCCGAGAACACGTGCACGCCGAGGCCGCGGCTGAACGAATAGATCGGCGGCGGCGGTCGATCCGGGACGCGGTTGCGCAGCGTGGCGCGGTACTGCCCGTGCAGCGCGTCCGCGACCTCCTCGATATGGGCGAGCGATTGCCCGACCTCGTAGCGCCCGGCGATCACCACGCCCTGCGGATCGAGGATGCGAAAGCCCGCCAGCGTCACCTTCTGGGTCTCGCGGATGATCGGCGTCAGCTTTGCGCCGATCTCGACATAGGCTGGCTGCGCCGGCTGGGGCGCGGCTTGCGCATCGGGCCGCCGCCGCAAGAGATCGTTGGCGGTGAGGTCGAGCGCGGGACGGATCGGGGTGACCTGGTCGCCGGGGTCAGGCAGCACATTGGGCGGCACATCGGCGCCGAGCGTCAGGCCGCTGTCGAGCCGCGCCGTGACCTCCTGCGCATAGATCGTCGCGAGCACGCGGCTCTGCGCAATCAGCTCGGCCTGGGTCTGGCGGATGAGCTGGTTGTCGTAGAGGCGGAAGAAGAACAGGCCGACCAGCGGCAGCACGCCGACGGTCGCCAGCACCGTGAAAATCACGAGGGTGAGCGACGGCCGCCATTTGTCGGGCGCTGCGCTCATGCCTCTTTCTCGCAGCGGCCGAGCTTGAAGCCGACGCCGTGGATGGTCTCGATCACGTTCTCGCAATTGTGCGCCGCGAGCTTGGCGCGGATGTTGCGGATGTGGCTGTCGATGGTGCGATCGGAGACCTGGATGTTGAGCTGATAGGCCGCCCGCATCAGCTGCTCGCGGTTGAACACCGAGGTCGGCCGGGTCAGGAACGCGCGCAGGATGCCGAACTCGATCGCGGTCAGCTTCAGCGGCGTGCCGGCAAAGGATGCGACATGCTGCTCGGGATCGATCAGCAGGCCGCCTTGCGACAGCGCGCCCGGCCCGGCCTTGGCCTCGCCATTGCGCGGGCTGAGGCGGCGCAGGATGACATTGACCCGCGCCACCAGCTCGCGCGGGCTGAACGGCTTCGTCACGTAATCGTCGCCGCCGATCTCGAGGCCGAGGATGCGGTCGATCTCCTCGTCGCGCGCCGACAGGAACAGGATCGGCACGTCGGACGTCTTGCGGATCTCTCGGCAGACGTCGAGCCCGTCGAACTCGGGCATGCCGATGTCGAGCACGATCAGGTCGGGCTTGTTGGCGGCAAAGCGGGTAAGCGCCTCCTTGCCGTCGCGCGCCTCGATCACGTCCATGCCGGCCTTCTTCAGGGCGACGCGGATGACCTCGCGGATGTGGCCCTCGTCGTCGACGATGAGAATGCGATGCGCCAAGAACCTCTCCGCTTCCTCAGCCTGCCTGCTGATCCTTCGCCTGCGCGTCCAGCCTGCGCTGGAGCCGCCAGCTTCGAAAGCCCCAGCTCCGCCAGGCCAGATCCTGGCGCTGCTGTTCTACAAGGCGGTCGCGGCGCGACACAAGGCAGCTCTCGGGGGCGCCGGGCCGGAGCAGAAGCGCCTTGTCGATGGCAGGCAGCGCCTGCGGCCCGAGCGTCAGGAGATAGTTGATGTCGATCTGCACGCCCTTGCCCGAAGCTTCCCGGCTGTGGACGACATTGTAGTCGGCAATGAACGCATCGAAGTTCACGAGCGAGCAGCTATAAAGCACGATCGTCAGCGCGATCAGATTGGCACCGACGAGCCACTGGTTGGACCGGTTGAGCGCGATGCGCGCCACGATCAGGACCAGCCCGAGCGCCACCAGCCCCATCCAGATGAAGGCCGCGATGCGCCAATAGGTCAGCATGTAGATATCGACATAGAGGTCGAGGCGGAGGATGGAGGAGGCGACGAGCAGCACGTTCTGCCCGACCCAGAGATAGACCAGCGGCCGGATCACCTTCGATTTCTCGGCCGCCCCGCCCGGGCGCATCGCCACCAGCACGAAGGCGGCGGCGAGCAACGCGGTCGCTATCAGCGGATAGGCGCCGCGATGGGCGTAGGCCGCATAGGTCAAATTGTCGGGCAGCGCCACATGGCCCCAGAGATAGATCCCGTCGAGGATGGACTGCGCCGCGAACAGCAGGTTGAACAGGATCAACGAGCGCAGGATGGTGGAGGGGTTCAGAAATTCGGCCGAGACCAAGGGCGGGAGCGGGGGCGGCACGGGGCCGTCGGCAACGGCGGTGGTGACAATCGTCCTGCGCCGCCAGCGCACATGGATGAACGGCCAGACCAGCGCCAGCATCATGGCCCAGAACAGCACGCGCGGGATGCTGATATATTCGAGGATGAGCTTTGGATTGAGCAGGGACACCCACTGCTCGATCACCGGATTGGCCGCAGCGAACAGCGCGACGAAGACGGTGCCGAGCGCTGCCGGGAGCAGCCAGAGCGCAAGGCCGCGGGTGAACGCCGACATGTTGAAGACCTGGAGCGCCTCGAGGAAGAACCTGAAGGGCCGAACAGGACAAAATTGCGCAGCGCGCGGGCTCGCTCAGCGAACCCGGTCGTTTCAGGATTGGTCGCGATGAGAAGCGCAATGGCCAGCGCCATGGTGAGGATCAGGAAGGACAGCATGTTGAGCTCCTCGACGGCCGGAACAAGGCCGGCGACGAGAATGGCCGTGCCGATCATGGCGCGCCGCAGATCCAGGGCCGCATGATTGAAGAGCACCAACACGCAGGCCATCGCGACCGCAAAGAGCGTCAGCGCCAGCCCGATCCGCTGGCCGTAGAACAGCCAGTCGGCGAGCGCGGCCAGCACCAGCGTGAGGCCGACCTTGGCCGGGATCGAGGAATGCCTGATCGGCTGGATTTCCGCTGCTATCGTCGAAGCCAGGCTCGTCATGTTCAAATGACCTTTCGTGATGGGTGGCATCACGAAGTCTGAACGGCGCTTGTGCAGAAGGCGGGACCATCGTCTGCACAGTTTCAGGAGTCTTTTGCAGTTTTCGTGCAGGCGCGCGTTTGGCTCTCGCACAGCGTGATTCGCTTTGATAGGTGCAAGCATTCGCCACTCATAGCGTGTGACGCATCATGCAATTCCTCGGTCGTATCGGTCTCGTCCTGCTCTGGCTGGCCGCGCCGCTCGTCGCATTTGCGGCGGCCAACAAGAACGATCCCTATTTGGTCCCGCTGCGCGGCGCGGGAAACCTCGCGCTTGTCGTCGCAAGCCTCGCGATCGTCATCGTCCTGCTGCGCAGAGGGCGTTGGCGTACCGTTGCGGGCAAGCTGCTCGTCGCGCTCTGGTGCCTGCCGCCGATCCTGATGTCGGCGGCGCATCTCAAGTTCGAGCTGCGCAAGCACGATGTGCTTGCCGCGAGCGCCACCGAGGCAAGTCAGCTCGGACCTCACTTCATGGTGGGCTATTCCTCCTTTCCCGAGGTTGCGCGCCTTGTCGAGCAGGGCTTGATCGGCGGCGTCTACGTGACCCGGCGCAACATCCGCGGCCGGACCGTCGAGACGCTGCGCACCGAGATTGCGGCGCTCCAGGACAAGCGGCGCGCCGCCCGCCCGCCTGCCGCCGCTGGTCGTTGCGGCAGACCAGGAGGGCGGCATCGTCGGACATCTCGCGCCGCCGCTGACGAAGGTGCCGGCGCTGGCGACGCTCAGCGGGCTCGCTCCCGACGAACAGCAGGCCAGGGCTGAAGAGTTCGGCCGCATCCACGGCCGCGAGCTCGCCGGGCTCGGCGTCAACCTCAACCTCGCGCCGGTGCTCGACCTCAAACCGCCGGTCCGGCGCAATCGCCTCGATTTTCATACGCTGATCGGTCAGCGCGCGATTGCGACCGACCCTGCCGTCGTCAGCACGATCGCGAGCGCCTATGTGCGCGGGCTGGAAGAGTCAGGCGTCGGCGCTACGCTGAAGCATTTTCCCGGCATCGGCCGCGTCCGCACCGACACGCATCATTTCAGCGCCAAGCTCGATACGCCAGTGAAAGAGCTCGAAGCCACCGACTGGCTGCCGTTCCGCGAGGTGCTGTCGCATTCGCGCAGCGCGCTCATGGTTGGGCATGTGACGCTCACGACCGTCGATCCCGATCGCGCGGCCTCGCATTCGAAACGCGTCATTGATGGCATCATCCGCGATAAGTGGGGTTACCAGGGCATGGTGATGACCGACGACCTCGTGATGGGTGCGATCTACCAGCACGACGTCTGCAAAGCCGTGGTCGAGGCGATCAACGCCGGCGTCGATCTGCTGCTGGTTGCCTATGACGGCGCACAATTCTACCGGGTCTTCGCCTGCGCGCTGGATGGGGCGCGGCAGGGCAAGCTCGACGCGGCGATGCTGCGCACGAGCGCGGCACGGTTGGCGCGGGGCTTCCCGACCGAGCTGGCGCGGGCCGCCTCGGACGTCGTCCGCGTTGTCGAGCGGCATTAGCCCTTCGCGAACTGGCGGTAGTCGGGTTCGCGGTGAAACCAGAACTCGTAGCCGGTGATGGCCTTCTGCATGGCGACGTCGTGGATCGGCTGGTTGAGCGGAACGACGGGAACGTCGCGCATGCAGAGCGCGATGAAATCCTTCACGCACCGGTCGTATTCCGCCGCATCCGCCGTGAAGCGCGCCTTGTCGATCAGCGCGTCCATCGCCTTGTTCTGGTATGAGGAGATGTTGAAGATCGAATTATTGCCGTGGAAATTCCAGTAGAAATAGTACTCGGGATAATCGAGCCAGCCGCTGAAGCGGTTGAGCGCGAGCGGCAGCTCCTTCTTGTTCAGCGTCGTGCGCCAGTTCGCGCCGGGAATCTTTTCGATCGACGCCTTGATGCCGATCTTGGCGAGACTTTCCTGGATCAGGATGGCGGTCGGCTCACCGACGGTCGCAGTCCCCGTGTCGAGCGACAGGGTCGTCTCCAGGCCGGACTCGAAGCCTGCTTCCTTCATCAGCGCCTTGGCCTTGTCGAGATCGGTGATGTAGGGAAACGGCTGTGGCCAGACTGGTTTTGAGACATCGGCGGCACCGCCATACATCGGAACGGCGCGGCCGAAGAACGCGCTGCTCTGGATCTGCTCATAAGGCATCGCCCAGGCGATGGCCTGCCGTAGCTTCACATTGTCGAACGGCGGCTTCGCCGTGTTCAGCGCGACGTACCAGAGCGCGTTCGGGATCGGCACCCCTGATACCTTGACCTTGCCCTCCCGAATGATCTGCTCGAAGTCGCGTGGCGCAAAGCCGCTGGAAATGTCCGCATCGCCTCGCTCCAGCATGGCGCGGCGTGTGCCGGCGGAGGGGACGTCGCGCGCGATCACGCGCTTGACCTTCGGCCGCGGTCCGCTCTTCCAGTCGTCGAAACGGGCCAGCACGGTCTCGCTGCCTGGCTTCCAGCTTTCGATCCTGTAGGCGCCGCCGCCGGCCTCGTTGGTCCTGAGCCACGCGAGCGCCCAGGGATCCTCCGCCGTCGCGTTCTTCTTGGCGAGTTCGGAATTGATGATGAAGGGGACGACGACAGCGACGTTGAACAGCAGCATCTTGTCCTTGCGGACATAGTCGATGCGAAAGGTGTGATCGTCGACCACCACGAACTGCTCGGGCTTCTCCAGCGAACCCGCCGACATCTGGAAGGTCGGGAAACCGCCGACCTTCACCGCGCGGTCGAACGACCATTTGACGTCTTTGGCCGTGACCGGCGTGCCGTCGTGGAATTTGGCGTCCTTGCGAAGCTTGAAGGTGCAGGACATGCCGTCGGCGGCGACCTCCCAGCTCTCGGCGAGTTCAGGCGCGAGCTTCTCGCGATCATAGGACACGGTCCCATCGGGCAGCGTCTTGGAGGCGTACGTGAGCAGCCGATCGTAACAATTCCAGGACAGGCCGTTCACGGTCTGGTTGGAGCCGACGCCCTGCATGTCGAGCGAGTTCGGCCCGAGCTCCTGCACCACCAGCAGCGTCTCGCTACGCCCTTGGGCAGTGGCGAAGCGAGGTGCGATGGCGGTCAATCCGGCTGCGCCAAGCCCTCCCAGCAACACATTGCGGCGGCTGATGTCGAAAGACGATGCGTTCATCGAGTGCCTCCTTGAGCCAATTGCGACCAAGGGAGGCAAGCGCCATGCCATCAAATGAGACGCATGGTGTCGCAGTCCGCTGTGCCCGCGGAACGGTCCGGCGCGTCGCTCATGGCGTCTGCTTCATGTCGGTTGCGAGATAGTCCACCAGAGCGCGCACCTTGGTCGAGGGGCGGCGGCCACCCGGGAAGACGGCATAGACGTCGATGGGCGAAAGCTTGTAGCTCTTCAACAGGGGGACCAGCGTGCCGGCGGCGATCTCGGGTCCGGCCACGATTGGCGATGTGATCGCAATGCCGAGCCCCGCCTGCACACTGGCGAATACGCCGGGGCCGGAATCGGTGGTGATGCGGCCGCGGACATCGACCGATGTCTCCGTTCCGTTCCGCGTGAACGACCAACTGGTGCGGCCGGACTGGCCTGGTCCGAAAATGCAATCATGGGACGCGAGGTCCGCCGGCGTTTTCGGTGTGCCACGGATGGCAAGATAAGACGGCGATGCCACCACGAGGCGCGGCAATATCCCGAGACTTCGCGCGCCAAAGCCGGAGTCGTTGAGCAGGCCGAGCCGAATGGCGACGTCGGTGCCCTCGGCGACGAGGTCCTGGCGTTCGTCGACCACGGATAGCTCGACGCGCAGCAGCGGATGCGCAGCCAGGAATTTCGGCAGGCGCGGGATGATGTTCCGGGCGCCGTACATGACGGGCATCGTGATGCGGATCGTGCCGCGCAGCGAGTCGATGCCGCGCGCGGCATCCTCGGCGTCCTCGATATCGGCCAGCACCGCCGAACTGATCGCGAGCGGCCACGCGCAGCGCGCGAAGAAGGCCGGCGACGCCGCGCCGGAATTCATCCTCAGGGATCCCGACGGCAAGCCTGTGTCCTCGCGCGACCTGCTCGCGAAGGGACCGCTGGTCGTGTCGTTCTATCGCGGCGTCTGGTGCCCGTATTGTAACCTCGAGCTCCAGGCGCTCCAGGAGGCGCTGCCGGAGATCGCCGCGCGTGGTGCGAGCCTCGTTGCGATCTCGCCGCAGACCGCGCCGAACAGCCGCAAGTCGGAGCGCGAGAACAAGCTGTCGTTCCCGATCCTGAGCGACGTCGCGAGCGGCGTCGCCGACGCCTTCGGCATCCGCTTCGCGCTACCGGTCGATCTCGTCGCGCTCTACAAGTCCTTCAAGAACGACTGCCGACGTTCAACGATAATCCGGCCTGGGTGCTGCCGATGCCCGCGCGCTATGTCATCGGCCGCGACGGCATCATCGCCTATGCGGAGGTGAACCCGGACTACACGCAACGCCCCGATCCATCCGAATTGCTGCCGGTGCTCGACCGGTTGCAGGCCGGCAAGGCGGCTTGAGTCGTTCGCCATTCCGGGGCGAGCCGACGTGACCACGAAACGTGGTCGCGATTTCGCCCTGGAATTCCGACGGCGTCAGCAGGTCTGCCCCCCGCAGAGCATGACGCTGTTTCCGCTGTGGCGTGTTGGTCACACATCAAGAGAAAATCAACCTTAGGGGTGTGGCTGCTTGTCGCAACAACCCTTTCCTGCAACAAGAGCGGCATTGCTTTTGGGAATTGGCGGGGGCCGGGAATGAGTCGTCTTGCGGTGATTGGCGTTGGGTTGGTTTCGATTCTGGGATTTACAAGCGCGGTAAGTGCGGCCGATCTGGCGGTCAAGGCCCCAGTGGCGACCAAGCAATTCAGCTGGACCGGGTGCTTCATTGGCGTTCATGCCGGTGGCGATTTTAGCTACGACAAGATCAGGAGCTCGGGCGATTTCAGCTCCACTGGTTTCATCGGCGGCGGGCAGATCGGTTGCGATTATCAGTTTGCATCGCTCTGGGTCGTCGGAGTCGAAGGCCGCGCGGCCTGGTCCAGCCTGACCAGCAAGACGCCCGGTCTCGGCAATTTCGGCGGCGTGATCATCCCGACGCAATTCACCGTCAGCAACGACTTCCTGGCATCGGCGACTGTGCGGCTCGGCTATAGCTTTGCCGGCAACTGGCTTGCTTATGGCCGCGGCGGCGTCGCCTGGACGCGGGAAAAGGCCGACAACGTTGTCACGCCTCCGCTTCTTGGATTCCCGGTCGATCCCAAGGCGACCGCGACGCGCACTGGCTGGACCGCCGGCGTCGGTCTCGATTGGGCATTCGCGCCGCACTGGTCGACGAACTTTGCGTACGACTACTATGATTTCGGCGCCAACGATTTCCTTCTGACCAATTCCGTCCCGCCAGTGACCTTCAGCGGAAACCTGAAGGACAGAATCCACGCCGTGACCGTCGGTGTGAACTATCGCTTCTGACCGACGACTGGAGAAGCCCTACGGCGTGACCGCGCCGCGTGCGACCGCGCGCGGGGCGGTCAGTTGTTTCCATGTCGAGTTGGCGACGTGCACCGGTGAGAACGCCGGACGCTCGATATAGTGACCGTCGCCGGCCTCGGCGCGGAGATCGCCAGCCTTCCAGACGACGCGGCCACGTGAGAGCGTCGCGGCCGGTCCGCCGGTGCAGGCAAAGCCTTCGAACACGTTGTAATCGATCCGGCTCATCTGCCGCTTCGCGCTGATGGTTTTGCTCGCCTTGGGATCCCACACCACGACATCGGCATCCGAACCGACGGCGACGGCGCCCTTGCGCGGGTAGATGTTGAGGATGCGCGCGATGTTCGCCGAGGTCACCGCGACGAATTCTTCCTTCGTGAGCCGTCCCGTGGCGACGCCCGCGGTCCATAGCAGTGCGAGCCGATCTTCGAGGCCGCCGGTGCCGTTCGGGATCTTTCTGAAATCGCCGAGCCCGAACCGCTTCTGCTCGGTGGTGAAGGCGCAATGGTCGGTGGCGACCACCTGGAGCGAACCTGATTGCAGGCCGGCCCAAAGACTGTCCTGATGCGACCTGTCGCGGAACGGCGGCGACATCACGCGTTGCGCGGAATGATCCCAGTCCCTGTTCTGGTACTCGCCGGCATCCAGCAGCAGATGCTGGATCAGCGGCTCGCCAAAGACGCGTTTCCCCGCGGCCCGTGCGCGGGCGATTGCCTCATGCGCCTCACGGCAGCTCGTGTGCACAATGTAGACCGGCGTGCCCGTCATGTCGGCGATCATGATGGCGCGGTTGGTGGCTTCGCCCTCGACCTCCGGCGGCCGCGAGTAGGCGTGGCCTTCGGGGCCGGTGACGCCGCGCGCGATCAGCGCTTCCTGCATCAAGGCGACGACGTCGCCGTTTTCCGCATGGACCACAGGCATGGCGCCGAGATGGGCGCAGCGCGCGAACGAGTTGTAGAGCTCGTCGTCATTCACCATCAGCGCGCCCTTGTAGGCCATGAAATGCTTGAAGGTGTTGATGCCGTAGGTTTTGACCACGGTCTCCATCTCGTCATAGATCTGCTTCGACCACGACGTGACCGCCATGTGGAAGCCGTAGTCGGTCGCCGCCTTCTCGGATTTGTGCCGCCACTCCTGATAGGCCGCGAGCATCGACTGGCCGGGATCGGGCAGGCAGAAATCCACCACCATGGTGGTGCCGCCGGTCAGCGCCGCCTTCGTTCCGGATTCGAAATCGTCGGCCGTCACCGTGCCCATGAACGGCATTTCGAGATGGGTGTGCGGATCGATCCCGCCCGGGATGACATAGGCGCCGCCGGCATCGACGATCTCCGCGCCCGTCGGTGCATCGAGCGATGTTCCGATCGCGACGATGGTCTCGCCGTCGATCAGCACGTCCGCACGGCGCGAATGATCATGATTGACGACGGTGCCGCCGCGGATGAGGAGGGGCATGGGAGACTCCGGAGAGAGGACCAGACGCGGCGAAAGCTAAGCGTGCTGCCAGCGATGCGACAGGCGCCGCCAGTTTTGCTGCGCTCGCTCGGCTTCTACGCCGCCCGCGCGATCAAGCCGTCGATCATCGCCCGCACCAGGCCAGCGATTTCCTTCCGCAGCGCCGGCAGCGGCACGGCGACCAGCCTCTGCTCGAGCCCCAGCGCCACCATGCCATGCACGGCCGAGAACAGGCTGCGTGCGGTGATGCCGAGCTCCTCGGTCCCTCTGTCTGGAAACAACGCTGCCAGTGGCGCGTAGATGTGGCGGAACAGCTGCAACTGGTCGTCGACGGACCAGTCGGGGATTTCCTTGCCGGGCTCCATGCGATGCTCGAACATTGCGCGCCAGAGCTCGAGATTTTCTGCGGCGAAATCGCAATAGGCGATCGCGATGCGGACCAGCGTCTCCTGCGGCGACGGATTGCCCGCGCTCACCGCCGCGCTGAGCACCTTGTCGAGCCGGAGTAACGTGCGCGAGCCGACGCGCAGGACCAACTCGTCGACGTCAGCGACGAGATTGTAGACCGCGCCATTGGCGCAGCCGATCTCGCGGGCGAGATCGCGGGTTTTGAGACCTGCCAACCCTCGCTCAGCGATCATCCGCTCGGCCGCCTGGATCAGGTCGGCCCGTAGTTTCTCTCGACGTTCCAAGGCCTTAGTCATTTATTAACCAAATTCTTGAGCGGCGCTCAAATATTTATTGAACGATGTTCAAGGTCTCTGCTACAAACCATCTGTGAGCAGCGCTCATAACAGGGAGCAGCAAATGTTCAAGACCGTAGTGACACTTTTCCGCGGCAGCGTGGCGGCCGCGGGCGAGGAACTGGAAGACCGTACGGCCCTTCTGATCCTCGACCAGCAGATGCGCGACGCGGCCGCCGCCGTCGAGCGCAGCAAGCGGACGCTGGCGCTGGCGATCGCCCAGGACCAGCAGGAAGGCCGCAAGCTCGAGGCGACCGTCGCCCGCATCGCCGATCTCGAGACCCGTGCGGTTGCGGCGCTCGACGGTGGCCGCGAGGATCTCGCCAAGGATGCCGCCGAAGCCATCGCAGGCCTGGAGGCCGATCGCGACGCGGCGATGACCGCACGCGCACTGTTCGCGACCGAGATCACCAGGCTGAAGCGCCATGTCGCAAGCGCGCAGGCCCGCATCACCGAGCTCGATCGCGGCCGCCGCGTCGCCCGCGCCTCGGAAGCGGTGCGCTCGCTTCGCCGCAGCGGCATCGAGGCGGCACGCCCTTACGAATCCTCGCTGCCGGAAGCGGAGAGCACCTTGAGGCGCCTGCGCGACCGGCAGATGGAAGCCCAGGCCGCTGACGACGCGCTGGTCGAGCTCGATGCGGCCTCCGGTCCGCTCGCCACTGCCGAACGACTTGCCGAGCAGGGCTTCGGACCCCGGCTCAAGACGACCGCGGACGACGTGCTGGCGCGGTTGAAGTCCAAGCGCATGCCGACCGCCTGAACTCAAACCCGATCATCATTCGAACCAACAGGAGACCATCATGAACCAGAACGGCCAGCCCCACAGCAGCGCCTGGGTGACCTTCACTTACGCGTCCTTCGCAGCCTCCGCGTTCCTCGTCGCCATCGGCATTTTCTTTCTGCCGATCGATCTCTGGATGAAAGGCTATCTCACCTGGGCATCGTGATGCTGATCCAGACCTGCATCACCCTGACCAAGACGGTGCGCGACAATCACGAGAGCAGCCGCCTGGTGAACCGCATCGAGGATGCCAAGGCCGAGCGCCTGCTGATGGAAGTCTCCAAGGCAGCTTGAGGCGAGAGCGCATATAAGCGCAAAGCTACCTGCAATATGGAGCGGAGGATGCCCTGGCACCGCTCGTGCCGTGAGACCATCCATCCTCGAGCAGTCGCCGCGTGCGACGATCGCGGAGCTTCATATCGCGCCTGCGAAATGCAACCGAGCCATGACGGATCGCGCGGGCGGGCGACCTTGCGCGCTGGCACGGGCAGGGGCACTCTGCGCAAGCGGCGCACAAGAACGCCGCCAATAAGATGTGCTTACAAGATCTCGGCGAGGAAGCTTCATGGCGGTGACGCGGATCGACTGTGATATCCACCCGGCGGTTGGTGGCACGCGCACGACGCTGCTTCCCTATCTCAGCGATCACTGGAAAGAGCAGGTCGTGAGCCGCGCCATCGACGGGCTCGATCTCACCTCTTATCCGCCGAGCATGCCGGTGACCGGCCGTGCCGACTGGCGGCCGGCCAATGGCGCCAAGCCCGGCTCCGATCTCGCTATGGTGCAGAAGGGCGCCTTTGATCAGTTGGGCGCCAGCCACGCGATCCTCAACGTGCTCTATGGCGCGCAGGCCGTATTCGACGCCTATATGGCCGCCGACTTCTGCAAGGCGATCAACGACTGGATCGCCACCGAATGGCTGTCGCGCGATCCCCGCCTGCGGGCTTCCATCGTGGTACCGATGCAGGACCCGGATCTCGCGATCGAGGAGATCGAGCGCCGCGCCAGCGACAATCGTTTCGTCTCCGTCCTGGTGTTGGCGCAGGGCGAGACGCTGCTGGGCCGGCGGCATTACTGGCCGGTGTACCGGCTTGCCGAGAAGTACAAGCTGCCGCTCGCGATCCATGCCGGCACGCAATATCGGCAAGCGCCGAGCTCGGCCGGCTGGCCGTCGCACCGCTACGAATATTACTTCGTCGAGGCGCAGGCGTTTCAGGCGCAGATCCTGAGCCTCATTTATGAAGGCGTTTTCGGCAAGTTTCCCAACCTGAAGGTCGTGCTGATGGAGTCGGGCGTGAGCTGGCTGCCGGCCTTCATGTGGCGCGCCAACAAGACCTGGCGCGGCGTCCGCGTCGAGGTTCCCTGGGTCGAGCGCGAGCCGGCCGCGATCATCCGCGACAATTTTCGCGTCACCATGCAGCCGTTCGATGCACCGGCTGATGCAAGAGGCGTCGAGGAAATCATCGACCAGATCGGCTCCGAAAAGATGTTCCTGTTCGCGTCCGACTATCCGCACTGGCAGTTCGACGGCGACGATCCGATCCCGCCGAACCTGCCGAAGAGCATTATCGCAAAGATGTGTGTCGACAATCCGCTGGAAACATTTCCGAGGTTGTCGCTCAATTGACGCATGATCCGGAAAAGTGGGTACCGGTTTTCCGATAAGATCATGCGCAAACAAAAAGTTTGGAGGATCGCATGAGTGACGTCATCGACCGCCCGCTGCTCGACGACGAGAAGCCCGCCACCTCGCGGTTGCGCATCGTCGATTGCGACGTGCATCCGAGCCTGCGCTCGACCGACGATCTCAACGCGTTCCTGCCGAAACGCTGGCAGCAGCATTTGAAGGAATATGGCAGCCATTTGCGCACGCCTTATCTCTTTACCACGCCCTATCCGCGCTCGTCGCCGCTGATCGCGCGGCGCGATGCGTGGCCGCCGACCGGCGGGCCGCCCGGCTCTGATCTCGCTTTCATGCAGAAGCAGCATCTCGATCCGCTCGACGTCGAGTTCGGGATTCTGCAGGTGCTCGATCTCTTCATCTTCTCGCAGCAGAACCTGGAGTTCGGCGCCGCGATCCAGCGCGCCATCAACGACTGGCAGCTTGCGTTCTGGTCGCATCGCGATCCGCGCCTGAAGGCGTCGATCCTGGTCGGGCAGGACGGCGTGGATCTCGCCATCGCCGAGATCGAGCGCTGTGCCAGAATCGGCGAATACATCCAGATCAATGTCTCGCCGCGCGCCAACGAGCCGCTCGGCCGCCGTCGTTACTGGCCGATCTACGAGCGCGCGCAGGAGCTGGACCTGCCGCTAGGCATCCATGTCGGCGGCTATGGCGGCCATGCGCCGACCGGTGGCGGCTGGCCATCTTATTATGTCGAGGAGCACCAGTCCAACGCGCACACCATCGCGGCGCAGCTTGCGAGCCTCGTCATCGAAGGCGTGCCGGAGCGCTTTCCGAAGCTGAAGATCGTCTTCATCGAGGGCGGCTTCGGCTGGATCCCCTCGGCGGTGTGGCGGATGGACCAGCATTTCGAGCGCTTCCGCCGCGAGGTGCCGCATCTCAAGCGCAAGCCGTCCGAATATGTGCGCGAGAACTTCTGGTTCACGACGCAGCCGATCGACGAGCCCGACGAGGCGCGGCATCTGCGTTCGCTGATCGAATGGGTCGGCATCGATCGTCTGTTGTTCTCGTCGGACTATCCGCACTGGGATTTCG
The DNA here is from genome assembly GCF_029953005.1 of Bradyrhizobium sp. Mp27. Classification (NCBI taxonomy): domain Bacteria; kingdom Pseudomonadati; phylum Pseudomonadota; class Alphaproteobacteria; order Hyphomicrobiales; family Nitrobacteraceae; genus Bradyrhizobium; species Bradyrhizobium sp. Mp27. The sequence continues at coordinate 24,035 of NZ_JASAUS010000081.1, forward strand.
ACGATCCGCGCTTCGCCTTCAAGACGCCGCTGACGGAGGCCGAGCGGAAGAAGATCTTCAGCACCAATGCCCGCGCGGTCTACAAGTTCTGAGCAAAGAGGTTCTGAAGGGATATGGCCCGTCACATCGTCGCGCGCACCTCGGAGATCCCGCCCGGCGGCAACAAGGTCGTCGATATCGCGGGCCGCGACATCGTCGTGTTCCACGTTAACGGCGAGTTCTTCGCGTTGTTGAACCGCTGCCCGCATGAGGGCGCGCCGCTGGAGAAGGCCGCTTGCGTGGCGCGGCTGACCTCGCCCGAGCCCGGAATCTATCAGCGCTCGCGCGTCGGCGAGATGCTGCGCTGTCCCTGGCACGGCTGGGAATTCGACATGCGCAACGGCCAGTCCTGGTTCGATCCGAAACGGGTCAAGATCCGGTCCTATCCAGTCGCGGTGGAACGTGGCGAAGAGTTGCAGAAGGGCCCGTATGTCGCCGAGACGTTTCCGGTGCATGTCGAAGACAGCTATGTGATTGTCGAGGTCTGAGCCGGCATTGCCGATTGAGATTCCAACGCAGGTGCGTTATGGCTCTCGCGCTTTCCAGAGGCGGAGATGAGCTTTGTCGAAACAATCCCTGCGTGAGGAGGCCGAGCGCCTGATCCGCGAATCGATGGAAAAGAAGACCATCGTCGTCAAGAAGGGCTCGACCCGCATCGAAGCCGTCTGCGGCAAGTGCGGCGCGCCGAACCGGGTGCAGGCTGAAAAAGGCCAGAGCCGGGTCAAGTTCGCCTGCAAGAATTGCGGGCATCAGCAGGAAACGCTGTAGCTTTCTTCACCTCTCCCCGCCCTTCTGCGGGGAGAGGCGTCGGCCGCCTTTCGGCGGCCGTTCTCAAGACCGCCGAAGCAAAGCTTCGGCTATGTCGCCCTCGGCGATGCGAAGCATCGTCCGACGCGATCCGGGTGAGGGGCATGGCACAGAGCCGCCGCGACAAAAGTCTCGCCGACTCCACGCCGCCCGCTACGGAATCCCTTTCAATAATTCGGGCTGCAGTTTGCGGATGCGCCCCCTCACCCCACCCTCTCCCCGTAAGAACGGGGCGAGGGAGTGAGAGAGCGGTGCAAGCCTACTCTCCCTTCACGAACTTCGCGAATGCGTCGGCATAGTCCGGGTGCCAGCGCGACAGCGGCGGGCGGTTCTCGACGATGTCTCCCGCCGCCCACAGCATCCGCTTCTCGTCGAGCGCGCGCGGCACGTCGTTGTCCGGGCAGAGAATGTAGAAGTCGCCGGCTTCCAGCCGCGCCAGCATGAAATCCACGGTCTGCTCAGCCGTCCACGCTCCGGCCGGCTTCTCGGTGCGGCCCTTCGCGGTCAGGCCGGTGAAGACGAAGCCGGGGATCAGCAGATGCGCGGCGATGCGGCAGTCCTTCGTGTTGCGCAGCTCGTGCTGGAGCGCTTCCGTAAACGCCTTCACGCCGGCCTTGGAGACGTTGTAGGCGGGATCGCCGGGCGGCGTGGTGATGCCCTGCTTCGAGCCGGTGTTGATGATCAGCCCAGCCTTGCCGCGCGCGATCATGCCGGGTGCGAAGATGCGCGAGCCGTTGATGATGCCCCACATGTTGACGCCGATGATGCGCTGCCAGTTGTCGGGCTCGCCGAACAGCGTGCTGCCGGGCTGGATGCCGGCATTGTTCATGAGGATGTCGGTGCCGCCGAAGCGCTCGCGCACGGCGCGTTCCAGTTCCGTCACGCTCTCGGCCTTGCTGACGTCGACCGCGAACGTCATCACATATATGGCAGGCGTGACGGATGACAGTTTTGTTGCAGCTTCCGCCAGCCGCGCCTGATCCACATCTGCGATGCACACCTTCATGCCGGCGCGCGCGAAGGCCAGCGCGGCAGCCAATCCGATACCGGATGCGCCGCCTGTGATCACGGCGACATTGTCTTTGACGATGGCGGAATGTGGCATGGTTGGTCTCCGGGGAAGGGCTCGGTCGAGCTATAACATGGCACTCGCGCGACCCTGCACAAGTCGGCATGGGAGGTCTTCGTTCCACGCCGCCTTTACGCCTTTCCGGCGGCGCTGTATTCTATTCGACCTAACGATCCCGCCCAGATCGAGCCAATCAATCATTTGACAGGGAGTGCAGCCATGGCTGTGTCGCAGGCTATTCCGATCACGCGCCATCCGTTCGCCAACGGGTCCTACAAGCAGATGCTGATCGACGGGAAGTGGGTCGATGCGGCCTCAGGCAAGCGCTTCGAGACCCACAACCCCGCCACCGGCGAATTGCTGGCGACGGTCGCCGAGGGCGACAAGGAAGACATCGACCGTGCGGTCGCCGCCGCTCGCCGTGCCTTCGAAGGCCCCTGGAGCAAAGTAAAACCGTTCGAGCGGCAGAACCTGCTGCTCAAGCTCGCCGACCTCGTCGAGAAGAATTTCGACGAATTGTCGCAGCTCGACACGCTCGACATGGGCGCGCCGCTCAGCCGCACCCGCGCCTATCGCCTGCGTGCCGTCGGCATGCTGCGTTATTACGCCGGCCAGACCACCGCGATCCATGGCGAGACCATCGAGAACTCGCTGCCCGGCGAAATCTTCTCCTACACGCTGAAGGAGCCGATCGGCGTCGTCGGCGCCATCATTCCCTGGAACGGCCCGCTCACCGCGACGATCTGGAAGATCGGTCCGGCCATCGCGACCGGCTGCACCGTGGTTCTGAAGCCTGCCGAAGAGGCGCCGCTGACCTCGCTGCGCATCGCCGAGCTGGCGATGGAAGCCGGCATTCCGCCCGGCGTCGTCAACGTCGTGCCCGGCTATGGAGAGACCGCGGGCGCCGCGCTCGCCTCGCATCACGACGTCGACAAGGTCGCCTTCACCGGCTCGCACGTCACGGGCCAGTCGATCATCCGCGCCTCCGCCGGCAACCTCAAGCGCGTCTCGCTCGAGCTCGGCGGCAAGTCGCCGGACATCGTGTTCGCCGATGCCGATCTCGATGCCGCAGTGCCGGGCGCCGCGATGGCGGTGTTCGCCAATTCGGGGCAGATCTGCAGCGCCGGCACGCGCCTGTTCGTCGAGCAGTCGGTCTACGAAGAGTTCGTCGGCCGCGTCGCCGAGTTCGGCAAGAAGCTGCAGGTCGGCAACGGCCTCGATCCCAATGTGCAGATCGGCCCGCTCGTGTCCGAGGAACAACTCAAGCGCGTCACCGGCTATCTCGATATCGGCCAGAAGGAGGGCGCGCGGGCACTCGCCGGCGGTGGCCGTGTCACCGAAGGCGCGCTGTCGAAGGGCTTCTTCGTCTCGCCGACGGTGTTCGCAGGCGTGCAGGACAACATGCGCATCGCGCAGGAGGAGATTTTTGGTCCCGTCATCTCCGCGATCGCGTTCAAGGACATGGACGAGCTGGTCAAGCGCGCCAACAACACCACGTTCGGCCTCGGCTCGGGCCTGTGGACGCGCGACGTCACCAAAGCCCATGCGGTCGCGAAGAGCCTGCGCGCCGGCTCGGTGTGGGTGAACTGCTACCAGGCGATGGACCCGGCCGTGCCCTTCGGCGGCTACAAGATGAGCGGCTATGGCCGCGAGTCCGGCAAGCAGCATGTCGAGGAATATCTCAACGTGAAGGCCGTCTGGATCAAGACGGCGTAGGGCCTGCTCTCTCCGGCGTTCCGCGAGAGGGAATATCTGCTTTTAATGGGGCGGCGCCTTTTCCAGGGGCCGCCCCTCGCTATATGATCCGCATCCTTCCATAGCCGTCTGAGGCCCACATGAAATTCGAGGCGTTGTTCAAACCGTTGCAGGTCGGTCCGTACAAGCTCGCGCATCGCATCGCGTTGGCGCCGCTGACGCGCATGCGCGCCGAGCGCGAGAGCTTCTCGCCGCGGCCGCTCAACGCCGCATATTACGGCCAGCGCGCCACGCAAGGCGGCTTGATCATCGCTGAAGCGTCCCCCGTGCTTTCGCATGGCCGCGGCAACCCCGCGACGCCCGGCATCTATTCAGAGGCGCAGATCGCCGGCTGGCGCAAGGTGACGGATGCCGTGCACGCCAAGGGCGGCATCATCTTCCTCCAGCTCTGGCATGTCGGCCGCGTCTCGCATTCGTCCTTCCACGGCGGTGAGCTGCCGGTCTCGGCTTCGGCGATTGCGATCAAGGCCGAAGGCATGAAGGCGATGACCGCCGACGGCAAGATTTCTGATTACGAGACCCCGCGCGCGCTGGAGACCGACGAGGTCAAGGGCATCGTCGAGGCCTTCCGGCAGGGCGCCAAGAACGCGCTCGCCGCCGGCTTCGACGGTGTCGAGATCCACGGCGCCAACGGCTATCTGCTCGAGCAGTTCCTGCAGTCGCGCAGCAACCAGCGCACCGATCAATATGGCGGCGGAATCGAGAACCGCGCGCGGCTTCTGCTCGAAGTCACGCAAGCGGCGATCGACGTCTGGGGCGCGAACCGCGTCGGCGTGCGGCTGTCGCCCCACGGCATCGCCAATGATTCCGGCGAGCCCGATCCGATGCCGCTCTACACGCACGTCGTGAAGGCGATCGACAAGCTCGGCCTTGCCTATCTTCACTTCATCGAGCCGCGCTCCAGCGGCGCCGGCCGTGCCGACGTCCACTGGGAGAACGTGCCCTCGGCGATGGTACTGTTCCGCCCGCTCTACAGCGGCGTGCTGATGACCGCCGGCGGCTTCACCGGCGAGACCGCGAATGCGGCGATCGCCGACGGCCACGCCGACATCATCGCCTTCGGCCGCATCTTCATCTCCAACCCCGATTTGCCGCGCCGCCTTCGGCACGACTATCCGATCATGCCGTATAACCGCGCGACGTTCTACGGCGGCGAGGAGAAGGGGTATACGGATTACCCGGTGTATGACGAGCTCGCGACGGCGTAGAGACTTTCGTAGCCCGGATGGAGCGCAGCGAAATCCGGGTTTCTCACCTCGCCGATAGACTTCCCCGGATTGCGCTTCGCTCCATCCGGGCTACAGGTCTATATTCGTAGCTCCGACGGACCCGCAAACTCCGTCATTGCGAGCGCAGCGAAGCAATCCAGAGCCTTTCCGCAGGGGCAGTCTGGATTGTTTCGCTGCGCTCGCAATGACGACGGAGAGAGACCATGGCCAAAGCCGCAGTCGCCGCAGGAACCGCCACCGGCCAATGCCTCTGCGGCAAGGTCACCTTCGAGATCGACGTCCCCGCGCGTTGGGCCTGGCATGATCATTCGGCCAGTAGCCGCCGCGCGCACGGCGCGGCCTATGCGACGTATGTCGGAAGCTGGAAGAAGCGCTTTCGCATCACCTCGGGGAAAGCCGCGCTCGCCCGCTACGAGGACAAGGCGACCAGGACCGCGCGCAGCTTCTGCGCCCATTGCGGCACGCCGATCGCGTACGAGCGGCCGCGCGGACCGCACATGGTCAACATCCCCCGCGCACTGTTCAACGAGCGCACCGGCCGCCAGCCGCTCTATCACATCGCGATCGAAGAGCTTCAGGAATGGGCCTATACCGGCGAGCCGCTGGTGCCGCTGAAGGGTTTTCCCGGCGTGGTCTGGCAGCGCTCGAAAAAGAAGAAACGCGCTAGCGGCGAAGACCCTTTCGAGCTCGGCCGCGAGGAGGTGCTTTAGCCTTCGCGGCGACCCTGGTCTTCGCCGCAGCAGCCTTCCGCGGCGCCGCTTTGCGTCCCGCGGCATTCGCCGCCACGAAGTCGAGCCCGCGGGTGACCCATTTTTTCAGATCGGCATCGCTCTGGTAGCCGTCCGGCGCGACGCGCACGAAGCCGGTCATGATGCGCCCGCGCATTTCCATCGGGCTGGTGTGCGGCTCCTGCAGCATGCGGGCATGCGCTTCCGGGCCGACGCGGATCAGCATGCCGCCGCGGCCACTTACGGTGCAGCACATGGTGTTGTTCACCATGAAGCAGAGGCCGCCCATCATCTTCTTTTCCGCGACGTCTCGCTGACCCGCCAGTAATTTGCGCACCCGCGCCGCGGTGTTCTCGTCATAGGCCATCGCGTCTCCCCGTGCAGGTTTACGCCCGAGCATGTTCCCAGCTGGCCCGCGCCGACGCAAGTCTGCCATGACGGCGCTTCCTTGCGTGCCCCGGCCAAGTTCGGCCATCATGCCTCACCTTGCGGCAGCGCCCGCGGGGCCTGGAGGAAACATGAAGAACAAGATTACCGGCCGCTCCGCTTTTCTCGCGCTGCTCAAGGACGAGGGCATCACCCATCTGTTCGGCAATCCCGGCACCACCGAGCTGCCGATCATGCATGCGCTGAAGGACCATCCTGATCTCACCTATGTGATGGCAATGCAGGAGAGCCTGGTGGTCGCGATCGCCGATGGCTACAGCCGCGCCTCCGGCAAGCTCGTCGCCTGCAATGTCCATGTCGCGCCGGGGCTCGGCAACGCGATGGGCTCGCTCTACAACGCCCAGTTCACGGGCACGCCGATGATCCTGACCGCCGGCCAGCAGGAGCAGGGCCACGGTCTGATGGAGCCGGTGCTTTATGGCCCGCTGGTGCGGATGGCCGAGCCGCTGGTGAAATGGGCGGTCGAGGTGACGCGGCTGGAAGATCTGCCGCGCATCGTGCGCCGCGCCGCCAAGGTCGCGATGACGCCGCCGACCGGGCCGGTGTTCATCTCGCTGCCGGGCGACATCCTCAACAGCGAGGCCGGCATCGATCTCGGCCGCTCCACCCGCATCGATGCTCGCGTAAAGCCATCGGACGAGGCGCTGAAGGCGTTTGCCGCGCGGCTGCTCAAGGCCGAACGTCCCGTCATCGTCACCATGGACGAGGTGGTCAAGAGCGATGCACTGAAGGAGGCTGCCGAACTCGCCGAGCTTTTGGGCGCGGCCGCCTATCAGTCCTCGACGCCCTATGGCTCGCATTTCCTCTCGGAAAGCCCGAGCTTCGTCGGCACGCTGGCGCGCGTGCAGAAGGCCGCGCGCGACACGCTTGCACCGTATGACCTCCTGATCGCACTCGGCGGCGATCCCTTGCGGATGTCGGTTTATAGCGAGCTCGACGCGCTGCCTGAAGGACTCGGCATCGTGCAGATCGGCCTGGTCGATTGGGAGATCGCCAAGAACTACGGGGCCGAAATCGCGCTGAAGGCGGATCTGAAGGAAACGCTGCGGGCGCTGATCCCGGTGCTGAAGGAGATGGGCGGCGCTGCGCTGGCAAGCCGTGCAAAGCAGCGCCTCGCCGAGCTCGCGCCAAAGAACTGGACCGCGCGGCGTGCCGCGCTGGTCGAGCAGATCGGCAAGAGCGCCGGCCGTAGCCCGATCGATCCGGATTTCCTGGTGCTGCAAATGGTCGAGGCCATGCCCGATCATGCGATCCTCGTCGACGAAGGGCTGACCTCGAGCCGCCAGATCACGGCGCTGCGTCCGCACCGCGACCGCTTCGGCTATCATGGGCTTGCCTCCGGTGGCATCGGCTGGGGCCTGCCGGCCTCCGTCGGCGCCAGCATCGCCAATCCGGATCGCCCGGTGATTTGCTTCTCCGGCGACGGCAGCGCGATGTATTCGATCCAGTCGCTGTGGACGGCGGCGCACCACAAGCTGCCGCTCAACGTCGTCATCGCCAACAATGGCGGCTACCGCATCATCAAGCAGCGCCTGCTCGCCTTCCATGGCGACGACAATTACGTCGGCATGGATTTCGTCGATCCGCCGGTGGATTTCGCGGGGATCGCGAAGGCACTCGGCTGCGAGGCGATCAAGGTGAGTGATCCGCGTGAGCTGAAGGCGACGTTGGCGTCGGCGTTCGGCCGACCGGGGACGAAGCTGATCGAGGTGATGGTGGACGGGAAGGTGTAGCTCCGCTGTCGTCCCGGCGAACGCCGGGACCCATACCGCGTGATCTATCGGTTGCGGATGGTGGTAATCCCGAACGACCAGCCTTCGCCAAACTGCTCCCTGGGGTAATGGGTCCCGGCGTTCGCCGGGACGACACCGAAGGTGTGGCGGCCTATGCCCGCTTCCCCACCCGATACCCCGCCGCCGGATGCGGCGCACCGAGCCTTGCGCGGCCGTCGCCGAACAGCTTCTCCCGCAATGTGCCCTTTGCGTATTCCGGCTTGTAGCGGCCGCGCTTGGTCAGCTCCGGTACCAGCATGTCGGCGATATCCTCGAAATCGCCGGGCGAGATCGCAAAGGCGACGTTGAGGCCGTCGACGTCGGTCTTCTCGAACCAATCCTCGATCTTGTCAGCGACGCTTTCGGGCGTGCCGACCACGACGGGGCCGGCGCCGCCGATGCCGACATGCTCGATGACGTCACGCACGGTCCAGACGCGGTCGGGGTCGCCGCGGGTGACGTTGTCCAGTGCGCTGCGACCAGCATCGTTCTGGACGTGACGCACCTGCTGGTCGAGCTCGTAGCCGGAGAAGTCGATGCCGGTCCATCCCGACATTAGGGCCAGCGCGCCTTCCGGACTGATATGCGACCGGTAGTCGGCATACTTGGCCGCTGCTTCGGCTTCAGTATTGCCGAGGATGATCGTCATCATGTTGAACATCAGGATCTTCGCCGGGTTGCGGCCGAGCGCGGCGGCTTCCTGGCGGATCGCGGAGACGCGCGGCGCAATGATCTTGGCCGACGGTCCCGACATGAACACGCATTCGGCATGCTTCGCCGCGAATTGCCGGCCGCGCGGCGAGGTGCCGGCCTGGTACAGCACAGGCGTCCGCTGCGGCGACGGCTCGCTGAGATGGATGGTGTTGCTGATGCGATAATTCGCGCTCTCATGATTGATGCGATGAACCTTGCTCGGATCGGTGAAGATGCCGCGCGCCCGGTCGCGCAGAACGGCGTCGTCCTCCCAGCTGCCTTCCCAGAGCTTGTAGACCACCTCCATATATTCGTCGGCGATGTCGTAGCGGTCGTCGTGTCCGGTCTGCTTGTCCTTGCCGGCGCCGCGCGCGGCGCTGTCGAGATAGCCGGTGACGACGTTCCAGCCGATCCGTCCCTCGGTGAGATGGTCGAGCGTCGACATCCGCCGCGCGAACGGGTAGGGAGGTTCGAAGGACAGGTTACTGGTGACACCGAAGCCGAGATTTTTCGTCACCGCCGCCATCGCCGAGAGCAGCAGCAGCGGCTCGTTCGACGGCGTCTGCGCTGCATTGCGCAAGGCCGCGTCAGGGCTGTTGCCATAGACGTCATAGACCCCGAGCACGTCCGCCAGGAACAACCCGTCGAAACGGCCGCGTTCCAGCGTCCTGGCGAGATCGATCCAGTAGGGCAGGCGGTTATATTCGGCGGTGCGATCGCGCGGATGGGTCCACAGCCCGGGTGATTGATGCGCGACGCAATTCATCGCAAAGGCGTTGAGCCTGATCTGCTTGGCCATGATGATCCCCCGGCGCCCTGTACCGAGCGCTCTTCGAATGATAAACGTGCGCCTCAACTTGGCGAAGTTCTTGCATATTCTTGGCCCTTGGCAAGGGCCAAGAAAAGAAAGGCTTGCGCTTGGCAAGGCCAAGATCAGCGGCGCTCCCGCTCTTGGCAAGCCAATCTCAAGAGAGCAAGAACGAAATCGCAAGAGAACTACAAGAGAACTCCAAGAACTGTCCAAGTCCCCGCCACTTTCGAAGGGCTACCTGTCTCGGGTAAGGTCCTTCGTCCCAACGCCTCGAAAAACCAGCCATGACCAGAGCCGACGCCATCGCCCGCGCCCGGGACGACTTCAAATCCGGCGCGTTCCTCGCCGAACTCGACCGCCGCGTGGCCTTCAAGACCGAAAGCCAGAACCCGTCGCGCGGCGCCGAGCTGCGCGGCTACCTGGAACAGGAGATGATGCCCTCCTTTGCCGCGCTCGACTTTACCAGCCGCATCGTCGAATCCCCGAGCGGCAAGGCGCCGTTCCTGTTCGCCGAGCATCACGAGAGCGCGTCCGCCCCGACCGTGCTGATCTACGGCCATGGTGACGTCGTCGACGGCATGGAGGGGGAGTGGCGCGACGGCCGCGATCCCTGGCGCACGACGGTTGCGGGCACGCGGCTCTATGGCCGTGGCACCGCCGACAACAAGGGCCAGCACAGCATCAACATGGCGGCACTCCGCGCGGTGCGCGAGGCCCGCGGCGGCAAGCTCGGCTTCAACGCAAAATTCATCGTCGAAATGGGCGAGGAGATCGGCTCGCCCGATCTCGGCAAGGTCTGCGACCTCAATCGCGATGCACTCAAGGCCGATCTGTTCATGGCCTCCGACGGACCGCGCCTGTCGGCCGACCGGCCGACCTTGTTCCTTGGCTGCCGTGGCGGCATCCGCATTCATCTCGACGTCAATCTGCGCGATGGCGGCCATCATTCCGGCAATTGGGGCGGCGTGCTCGCCAACCCCGCGACCATTCTCGTCAACGCGATCTCGACGCTGGTTGACGGCCATGGCCGGCTTCAACTCGACGCGCTGAAGCCGCCGCGGCTCACCAACCAGATCCGCAGCTATCTCGCCGACGTGGAGGTGGTGCCGACCGAGGACGAGCCGGCGCTCGCGGAGAACTGGGGCGAGGAAGGGCTGTCGGCCGCCGAGCGGCTCTATGCCTGGAACACGCTCGAAGTACTGGCGATGTCGTCCGGCAATATCGAGAAGCCGGCCAACGCCATCCCCGGCCACGCCAATGCCGTGCTGCAACTGCGTTTCGTGGTCGGCACCAAGGTCGACGGCCTGATCGATGCCGTCCGCGCGCATCTGGTGCAAAAGGGCTTTCCGATGGTCGAGGTGCGGGCCGCCCGGAGCTTTGCGGCGTCGCGCACCGATTTCGACAGCCCCTGGATCACATGGGCGGCGGATTCGGTGAAAGAGACCACCGGCAAGGCGCCGGCCGTTTTGCCGAATTTCGGCGGCTCGCTGCCCAACGACGTGTTTTCCGAGATCCTGGGCCTGCCGACGATCTGGGTCCCGCACTCCTATCCCGGCTGCTCCCAGCATGCGCCCAATGAGCACATCCTGCTGCCATTGACCGAAGAGGCCTTGACGGTGATGGCCGGGCTGTTCTGGGATCTTGGGGAATTGCCCAAGCCATTAAGCTGAGCCATTAACCTGAGCCGCAATCCAGCCGAAAGTCACATTCTAATCCGGCCTGATTTGTGCTTGCATCCGGCCGCATCATCCTGAAAGGGGAACAAAAAAGTGAGACATTTCCGTAGCATCGGCCTCGCGCTCGCCGCGACCTTCGCCGTCAGCCAGGCCGGGGCCCAGGAGCTGACCGGCACGCTGAAGAACATCAAGGACACCGGCGCCATCACGCTCGGCTTCCGCGATTCCTCGATCCCGTTCTCCTATCTCGACGACAACCAGAAGCCCGTCGGGTTCGCGATGGACATCTGCTACAAGATCGTCGACGCCGTGAAGAAGGAGCTCAAGCTCGACAAGCTCGAGGTCAAGCTCAACCCGGTGACTTCGGCGACCCGCATTCCGCTGATGGCCAACGGCACGATCGACCTCGAATGCGGCTCGACTACCAACAATGTCGAGCGCCAGAAGCAGGTCGCCTTCACCAACACCCACTTCCTGACCGCAAGCCGCTACGTCTTCAAGAAGTCGAGCGGCCTGAAGTCCATCGATGACCTCAAGGGCAAGGCGGTGGTCTCGACCGCGGGCACCACCAACATCAAGCAGCTCACCGAGGCCAACGTCGAGAAGAAGCTCGGCGCCAACATCATCCCGGCCAAGGACCACGCCGAAGCCTTCCTGATGGTCGAGACCGATCGCGCGGTCGCCTTCGTCATGGACGACATCCTGCTTGCGAGCCTGGTTGCCGGCTCGAAGGCGCCGGACGACTACGTCATCTCCAAGGACGCGTTCTCGAAGCCCGAGCCCTACGGCATCATGCTGCGCAAGGATGACGCCGCCTTCAAGAAGGTGGTCGATGCCGCGACCGCCGCGCTCTACACCTCCGGCGAGGGCCAGAAGATCTACGAAAAGTGGTTCACGCAGAAGATCCCGCCGAAGGGTCTGAACCTCAACACCCCGATCTCGGCCGAGCTGAAGAACGAGTTCGCTAAGCCGAGCGACTCGCCGAATCCGGACGACTACAAGTAAGCTCCGATCCGTCCTGGAATCGGGACTTCGGGATCAAAATGATGTCCGGCCACTCTTGACACCAGGGTGGCCGGACATTTGCATAGACGCCCGGGACATCTGTGATTGGCGCGTTCGCGCGGGGGACACGTGAACTACCACTGGAACTGGGGAATTTTCTTCGAGCCGAACCCGATGGGGACCGGGACCTATCTCGACATGCTGTTGTCGGGCCTGGTGCTGACCCTGAAGACGGGCGTGCTCGCCTGGATCATCGCGCTGATCGCCGGATCGATCGTCGGCGTGATGCGCACGCTGCCGTCGAAGGGCGCGTACTGGTTCGGCTTCTGCTGGGTCGAGTTCTTCCGCAACATGCCGCTGCTGGTGCAGCTCTTCCTGTGGTTCTTCGTGCTGCCGGAATTGCTGCCGGAGGCCGCCGGCCTGTGGCTGAAGCAACTGCCGAATGCGCCGTTCTGGACGGCTGCGATCGGCATCGGCTTCTTCATGTCGGCGCGCGTCGCCGTGCAATTGCAGGCCGGTATCGGCTCGTTGCCGCGCGGGCAGAAGATGGCGGCGACTGCGCTCGGGCTGACCACCGTGCAGGGCTATCGCTACGTGCTGCTGCCGATGGCGTTCCGCATCATCCTGCCGCCGCTGACCTCCGAGTTCCTCAACACCATCAAGAACACGGCCGTGGCCATCACCATCGGTTTGCTCGAACTCACCGGACAGGCGCGCTCGATGCAGGAATTCTCGTTCCAGGTGTTCGAGGCCTTCACCGCCGCGACCCTCCTCTATCTCCTCGTCAACGCCGTCGTGGTGACTGCGATGCGCTTCCTCGAGCGCTGGGTCGCGATCCCCGGCTACATCACGGGGAAATAGCGCCATGTTCAGCAATTTCGATTTCGGCGTCATTATCCGCGCGTTGCCCTATCTGTTCTACGAGGGCATGACGTTTACGTTTACGCTGACGGCACTCGCCGCGCTTGGCGGCCTGATCTTCGGCACGGCACTCGCGCTGATGCGGCTCTCGGGCTTCAAGATCCTGGGCCGCATCGCCGGCATCTATGTCGACTTCATGCGCTCGCTGCCGCTGGTGCTGGTCATCTTCTGGTTCTACTTCCTGGTACCCTATCTCGGGCAGTGGCTGACCGGCGCGGCGCGCCCGATCAGCGTCGGCGCGTTCGCATCCTCGCTCATCACGTTCATCATGTTCGAGGCCGCGTACTTCTCCGAGATCATGCGTGCCGGCATCCAGTCGATCTCGCGCGGACAGCCCGCCGCGGCCAGCGCGCTTGGGCTCAATTATGCGCAGACGATGCGCTACGTCGTGCTGCCGCAGGCGTTCCGCAACATGCTGCCGGTCCTGATCACGCAGACCATCGTGCTGTTCCAGGACACCTCGCTGGTCTACGTGCTGTCGATCACGGACTTCCTCGGCGCGGCCAGCAAGGTCGCGCAGCGCGACGGGCGGCTGGTCGAAATGTATCTGTTTGCGGCCGTCGTCTACTTCACCATTTCCTGCATCGCGTCCTTCGGCGTTCGTCGCCTCCAGGCGCGCATCGCCATCCTTCGATAGAGCGCATCGGTCATGATCGAAATCAGCCACGTCAACAAATGGTACACCCCGACCTTCCAGGTGCTGACCGACTGCACCACCAGCGTGACCAAGGGCGAGGTCGTCGTGGTCTGCGGCCCCTCGGGTTCGGGCAAGTCGACGCTGATCAAATGCGTCAATGCGCTGGAGCCGTTCCAGGAAGGCGACATCAGCGTCGACGGCACCAAGATCAATGACCCCAAGACCAATCTGCCGAAACTGCGTTCGCGCGTCGGCATGGTGTTCCAGCATTTCGAGCTATTCCCGCACCTGAAGATCATCGACAATCTCTGCCTCGCGCAGCAGAAGGTGCTGGGACGGTCGTCCGACGCGGCTGTGGCGAAGGGCATGCAGCTCCTGGACCGCGTCGGCTTGAAGGAGCAGGCGCAGAAATTTCCGGCGCAGCTCTCCGGCGGCCAGCAGCAGCGCGTCGCGATCGCCCGCGCACTCGCCATGGATCCGATCGTCATGCTGTTCGACGAGCCGACCTCGGCGCTCGACCCCGAGATGGTGAGCGAGGTACTCGACGTCATGGTCGATCTCGCCCGCGAAGGCATGACCATGATGGTCGTCACTCACGAGATGGGCTTTGCCCGCAAGGTCGCCAACCGCGTCATCTTCATGGACCGCGGCGAGATCGTCGAGGACGCCGCGAAGGAAGACTTCTTCGGCAAGCCGCGCAGCGACCGCGCGCAGAAGTTCCTGTCGAAGATTCTGTCGCATTAACCTCTGCTGTCATTCCGGGACGCGCCTCTTGGCGCGGGTCCGGAATCCATAACCACCATCGGGGGTATGGATCCCGGGCTCGCGCTACGCGCGCCCCGGGATGACGAAGAGTAGGGTTTATCGGGCTCGCCAAATCTCCTATACCGGTGGCCAAATTCCCCACTCCCGCCAGGAGACCTGCCTTGGACTCGATCGCCTACGTCAACGGCTCATTCGTCCCGCTCTCGGACGCCAAAATCTCGGTGCTTGATCGCGGCTTCCTGTTCGCCGACGGCATCTACGAGGTCTCGGCGGTGCTCGACGGCAAGCTCGTCGACAACGCTTCGCACCTGACGCGGCTGGAGCGCTCGGTGGGCGAGATCAAGCTGAAGCTGCCGGAGACGGTGGAGCGCATCACCGAGCTCCAGAAGGAGCTGATCGCGCGCAACAAGGTCGAGAACGGCCTCGTCTATCTCCAGGTCACGCGCGGCGCCGACAAGGGCCGCGACTTCGCCTTTCCCAAGGGCGACGTCAAGTCGAGCCTGGTGATGTTCACCTCAGAGAAGGACATCATCAACGCCGCCTCGGCCAAGACCGGCATCAACGTGATCACCGTGCCCGACATCCGTTGGGAGCGGCGCGACATCAAGAGCGTGGCACTGCTCGCGCAGGTTCTGGCGAAGCAGGCCGCGGCCGAAGCCGGCGCCGGCGAGGCCTGGATGCTGGAAGACGGCTATGTCACCGAGGGCGGTTCGTCCTCGGCGTTCATCCTGACCAAGGACGACGTCATCGTGACCCGCAAGAACTCCAACGCGATCCTGCCGGGCTGCACCCGCAAGGCCGTGGTGGCGCTCGCCGAAGAGCGTCAGCTCCGCGTCGAGGAACGTTCCTTCACGGTCGCCGAGGCGCTCGCCGCCAAGGAAGCCTTCGCCACCTCGGCGTCGCTGTTCGTCCAGCCGGTGGTTGCGATCGATGGCAAGAAGGTAGGTGACGGCAAGCCAGGTCCGATGGCAACGCGCCTGCGGGAGATTTATATCGAGTTCGCCAAGGCGACGGCGGTTTAAGCCGCACGCTCAGCTATCGTAGGGTGGGCAAAGCGAAGCGTGCCCACCATTCCTTCAGCGAAGGGTCAGAAGACGTGGGCACGGCGCAAGTGCGCCTTTGCCCACCCTACGAGATTTGCGCGCGAGGCGGCGGCCTATGCCACCGACGCCTTCACCTTCACCGGATGGACCGCGCGGAACGCGATCGCGATTCGGTTCCAGGCATTGATGGCGCCGATCAGCATCGTCAGGTTCACCGTCTCCGCGTCGGAGAATTGCGCGCGGACCTGCTCGTAGACGTCGTCCGGCGCGTGGGTCTCGGAGATCAGCGTCACTGATTCCGTCCAGGCCAGCGCGGCACGCTCGCGATCGGTATAGAGCGGGGATTCGCGCCAGGCGTTGAGCAGATAGATGCGCTGTTCGGTCTCGCCGCGCTTGCGGGCGTCCTCGGTGTGCATGTTGATGCAGAAGGCGCAGCCGTTGATCTGCGACGCCCGGATCTTGACGAGCTCGATCAGCGATTTCTCGAGTCCCGTGGACTGGATCTGCTCCTCCAGCGCCATCAGCGCCTTCATCGTGTCGGGGGCGGCCTGGTAGAAGTTCATGCGGGGCTTCATGGTCGTTCTCCTTTGCTTGAGTTAGCCCGTCCTATTCGTGAGAGTGCGGCTTTTGGGCCCGATTGATGCGGCCGCACATCTTGTCTGACGAGGCGCACAGGATTGCCTTCGGCTTTTCGCCGCCTGACGACC
>NZ_JASAUS010000082.1:0-40119 GCF_029953005.1 Bradyrhizobium sp. Mp27
GCTGGCGTCGAACGGCTCGGTGGTGCCGAAGTTCAAGGCCCAGATCGAGGCCGGCGGCCCCGTGACGGTCACGCATCCCGACATGGTCCGCTACTTCATGACCATCCGCGAAGCCTGCGATCTCGTCATCACGGCGGCAACGCATGCGCTCGGAACGCAGCGTCCCGACGTCTCGGTCTACGTGCTCAACATGGGTCAGCCGGTGAAGATCGTCGATCTCGCCGAGCGCATGATCCGCCTCTCGGGCCTTCAGCCCGGCTACGACATCGAGATCGTGTTCACCGGCATGCGGCCGGGCGAGCGCCTGCACGAGATCCTGTTCGCCTCCGAGGAGCCGACCCGCGAGATCGGTGTCGCCGGCATCATGGCCGCACAGCCGAACGAGCCGCCGATGCAGACGCTGCGCAAATGGGGCGCGGCGCTGGAGCAGGCGATCGCGCGGGACGATCGGGCCACGATCAAGACGATCCTGAAGGATGCGGTTCCGGAATTCGGGTCGACCGCGGCCTGACCATGCAGTCTCAAGGCAAGATCGTCGTCGCGAGCCAGCACTATCCGCCTGATCCGAGCACGACGGCGGCGATCATGGCAGAGATCGCTTGCCGCGTCGCCGTCGACCACGAGGTCATCGTACTGTCGGGCTCGCCCGGTGAATTACCGGCCTCGCAAACCGGCCCGGGCAAGCCGCGCGTAATTGCCATCAAGAACCGGATGGCGGGAAAGGCCGCGCTGGTGCGACGTGGATTGTCCGAGCTGCTGTTCGCGGCGCGCACCTTCTTCGCGCTGATCCGGGAGCTCAAGTCAGGTGACGTCGTGCTCACCGTGACGGCGCCGTTCATGCTGCCTTACGCGGTCGCGGCAGCGGCAAGATGCAAGGGCGCGCGCTCGGCGCTGATCATGCACGACCTCTTCCCCGATGTTCTCGTGATGACGGAAATCCTGAAGCCCGGCTCGTTGGTGACGCGGACGATGCGCGCGGCCAACAGTCTGATGTTCCGCGCGCTCAATGCCGTCATCACCATCGGCCGCGATGCGGAGCGGCCGCTCTTGAGCTATTCCGGCATGACGCGGAACAAGATCCGCTTCATCCCGAACTGGGCGACGCTCGTTCCCGCGGCACGTCCCCTGTCGCAGGACAATCCGTTCCGCAAAGCGCTTTCCGCGCGATTCATGGTCGGTCTGTCGGGCAATCTCGGCTTCACCCATGATCCGGAGATCGTGTTCGAGGCGGCACGCCTTTTGAAAGACGAGCCGGACATCCACTTCCTGCTGTCCGGCTGGGGTATCGGCTTCGAGCGGCTGAAGCAGTTGCAGGCCGAAGCGAACTTGCCCAATGTGTCCTTCGTGGCGCGGGTCGCGGATGCCGAGCTCGAGGCGTTCCTGGCGGCTGCCAATCTCTGGATCATTCCGTACCGGAAGGACGTGGCGGGGGTGTCGGTGCCGAGCCGGTTCTACAATCTGCTGGCGGTCGGCCGTCCCGTGGCGCTGGTCTCGGAGCCGGAGGCCGAGGCTGCGTTGACGGTGGTGGAGAACGGGCTCGGCTGGGTCGTGACGCCGGGCCGCGCCGATCAGCTCGCCGACGCAATCCGCGCGGCATCCCGTTGCGACGCCGCCGCCATGGCCGAACGCGCGGTGAAGGCGGCAGCGAGATTCGACCGGACGACCGCGATGAACGCCTATGCCGGGCTGATCGACGAATTGTTGCGCAACCCTGATCTGGCGGAGCAACGATGAGCGAGCGAAAACCGGTCGTGCTGGTGACAGGGGCGAGCGGCTTCGTCGGCCGTCATGTTGCGCCTGAGCTCTCGCGCGAGGGATGGTCGGTCCGCCGCGCAGTGCGCAGCCCGGAGGGGATCGACGACGAGGTCGTGATCGAATCGATCGGCCCCGATACCGATTGGCAGGCGGCGCTCGAAGGCGTCGACGCCGTGGTCCATCTCGCCGCGCGCGTGCATCACAAGCACGAGGAGCACGCGGTCCAGCTCTACCGCAACGTCAACATCGCCGGCACGCTGCACCTGGCGCGCTCCGCGGCGACGGCGGGCGTGCGCCAGTTCATCTTCGTCAGCACCGTTCTCGTGCACGGCCGCAGCAATGAAGGCCGCGCGCCGTTCAGCGAAGAGGACATCCTCACGCCGCGCGGCCTCTACGGCATGTCCAAGGCCGCCGCAGAGGCGGGCTTGAGAACGCTGGCGCGCGACAGCGACATGAAGATCTCGGTGATCAGGCCGCCGCTGGTCTATGGCGCGGGCGCCAAGGGCAATTTCGCGCTGCTGACGCGCGCGGTGAATCTGGGGCTGCCGCTGCCCTTTGGCGCGATCCGCAATCAGCGCGCCTTCCTGGCCGTGCAGAATCTGTCGTCGTTCATCCTGCGCCGGCTGGCTCACCCCGATCCCACGAGCAATTTCGAGATCTTCCTGGTCGCCGACACGGAACAGGTCTCGACGCCCGAATTCATCGAGCGGCTGGCAAAGGCTGCCGGCAAGAACTCGCGGCTGTTCGGCATGCCACCGGACCTGCTCTCAACGCTGCTCAGCGTGATGGGCCGGCAGGATACCCATGACAGCCTGATCGGCTCGCTCGAGCTCAACCTCGCCAAGGCAATCGCGACCGGCTGGCAGCCGCAGGTCTCCCTCGACGAGGGCCTGCGGCTCGCGCTGTCGGCTCAGGACGCCTGAGGGCGGGAGAAGCGGCGCAGCACGAATCCGATCGCGATCGCGCCCGCGACGAGCGCGAGCCATGTGACCGAGGTCGAGCTTGCGCGAACCGTGATGATGGCAAGCACCGCCAGCAATAGATTGAGCGCGAACACATCGCCGATCACGCGGCGGACCGTGAAGCCGTTATCGGTGGCGCGCTGGTAGAAGTGCGAGCGGTGTGCCGACCAGAATTGTTCGCGCCGCGCGATGCGCCGAAACAGCGTGATGGTGGAATCCACGAGGTAATAGGCCGGCAGCAGCAGCGCCGCGGCCGGCTGCCCGTGCCAGGCGAGCTCCAGCAGGCACCAGCCGAGCAAAAGGCCGATCGGCAGGCTGCCGACATCGCCCAAAAACACTTTTGCGACCGGACGGTTGAACGGCGCAAAGCCGAGCATGGCGCCGCCCAGCGCCGTGGCGATCAGCGCGGCGGGCCACGAGAGGTCACCGAGCAGTCCCAGCAGCAGCAGTGCTGCGGTGACGGGCACGACTTCCGCGGCCGTCATCAGGTCCAGCCCGTCCATGAAGTTGACGAGGTTCACGAACCAGACGCCGGCGAGCAGGATGAGGCCACGCTCGAGCGGAAGCGGCAGTGCCGGCACGATGCGCGCGGTCTCGGGCGCGGTGAACACGACCGCGCCGACGCAGGCTGCTTGCAGCGCGAGCCGCGCCAACACCGGCAGCGACACGATGTCGTCGGCGAATCCGACCAGGGCGATCACGATCGTTGCAATGACCAGCGCCGGCGGGATCGCAACGTTCGCCCAGGCGGCCCAGGCCGATGCGACCAGCAGCGTGGCGGTGATCACCGCGATGCCGGCGCCCTGCGGGGTCGGAATGCGATGCGAGGAACGGGCATTCGGTCGCGCCAGGGCATAGCGCTGGAGCAGGGGGCGGCTGGTCCAGGTGATGATCGCCGACATCAGCGCGGCGACCGCGACGGCAAGCAGCGAGGACATGGCGGCAACAGCGTCGATGGCTGGGCTCACTCCGGCACCCCGAGCGGCGCCGACCCTTTCGCGGCCTTCTCCGCGCTGAGGATCCAGACCAGGCCGCCGATCGCACCGACGATGAAGAGCACGGCGCCGAACAGCAGCGAGACGTTGACGCCTTCGTTGGCGGAAAGCCCGGCGAAACCGAAGGCCAGGCCCATCGTCGCCTCGCGCACGCCCCAGCCGGCGATCGAGATCGGCATCAGGGTGATCAGCATGATCGGCGGAATGAGGAGGAATGTCTGGCCGAAGCTGACCGGTGCGGCGATCGACTGCACCACGCACCACGCAATGACGACGGCGAGCACGTGAACGAGAAGCGACAGAATTGCGACGATCGGTCCGCGCTTGGCGTTGAAGATCACGCGGTTGGCAATCACGGCGCAGGCATGGATGTGATGGGTGGCCCACCAGGTCTTCAGCCACGACCATTTCAGCGCGCCGAAGATCAGGAAACCGACGCCGCCCGCGAGCGCGGCGAAATCGACGAGCAGCAGCGCCGAGCGTCCATGCGGATCGGTGATGAGCTCGTAGCTCCAGGGCAGGCTCGCGACGACGACGATCGCCAGCGCGACGAGGCCGATCGCGCGGTCGACGAAGATCGAGTAGGTGGCCGCGCGCCATCCGGCGCCGGCGCGCGCGACCAGCCACAGCCGGACCGCATCGCCGCCAATCGCGGAGGGCAGCGTCTGGTTGAAGAACGCGCCGATCACGTTGTAGCGCATGGCGCGGCCGAGCTCGAGCGGCGCGCCGCATTCGGCGCTGATCTCGCGCCAGCGGACCACGCCGACGAAGATTTGCAGGAACGTGACCGCGATCGCCATGGCGATCCAGAGCAGGCTGGTCGCGGTCAGGCGCGAAAACAGTTCGGACAGATCGACCTTGCGCAGCGCCAGGTAGAGCAGCGCTCCGGAAATCAGGATTTTGGCCGTCGACAGCAGGATTCGGCGCATCTCGCCCGCATGAACAGGGTTTGCGAAGATTTGAGGCAACCCGACGCGAGGCGTCGAATTCGGCCGCTTTGGTATGGTCTTGGCGCCGATCTTGCAATAGCGCTTATCCGGAGCGGTGATGAATAGCCGCGGGGCTATTGCGACGGCCTCGATACCGCGGCTAAAGAGGCGCCGCGGGGCCGGCTTGGGGACCGCGTGGCAACAGATCGCTTGGGAACAGGATGACGGATCAGGCGATTTTGGTCACGGGAGCCGCCGGGTTCATCGGCTTTCACGTCGCCCGGAAACTCCTGGCCGAGGGCCGGCCCGTGGTCGGGCTCGACAATCTCAACAGCTATTACGACCCGGCGCTGAAACAGGCGCGCCTGGCGCTGCTTCGGAACGATTCCCGCTTCGCCTTCGTCGAGGCCGATCTTGCCGACCGCGACACCATCGCGGCGCTGTTTGCGCGACATCGATTTGACAAAGTCGTGCATCTCGCGGCCCAGGCCGGCGTGCGCTGCTCGATCGACCATCCGCACACTTACGCCGATTCCAACCTCCAGGGCTTTCTCAACGTGCTGGAGGGCTGCCGCAACAACTCTTGTCGTCATCTCGTCTACGCCTCGTCATCCTCCGTTTATGGCGCCAACACTAAACTGCCATTTGCCGTGCAGGACCGGACCGACCATCCCGTGAGCTTCTATGCCGCGACCAAGAAGGCGAACGAATTGATGGCGCAGTCCTACAGCCATCTCTACCGGCTGCCGGTCACGGGCCTGCGCTTCTTCACCATCTACGGCCCGTGGGGACGGCCCGACATGGCCCTGTTTCTGTTCGTGAATGCCATCATGGCGGAGCGTCCGATCCGGCTCTTTAACCATGGCAAAATGCGTCGCGACTTCACCTATATTGACGACGTCACCCGTGTAGTATCCAAGCTGATCGATCGGGTGCCCGCGGATGACCCGGCTGCCGCAAATGCGCCGTCTAAGGTCTACAATGTCGGCAACCATCATCCGGAAGAGCTGATGCACGTCGTCGGGCTTCTGGAGCAGGAGCTGGGTCGGACCGCAATCAAAGAATTGCTACCGATGCAGCCGGGAGACGTCTTGGAAACGTTCGCGGATGTCGAGGATCTGACGCGCGACACCGGCTTTGCACCGTCAACGCCGATCGCGCTCGGGGTCCGTAATTTTGTCACCTGGTATCGGGACTACTTCAAGGTTTGAAATGACGATGGACAAACGCATTATCCCCCTGATCATGTGCGGCGGTGCCGGCACGCGGCTGTGGCCGGCTTCGCGCGAGGTGCGCCCAAAACAGTTCCTGCCGCTGTTCGGCACGCGCTCGACCTTCCAGGACACGCTGCTGCGCGTGTCGGATGCCTCGCTGTTCGATCGTCCGATCGTTATCACCAATGCGTCCTATCGCTTCATGGTGCTGGAGCAGCTTGCCGAGATCGGCATCGAGGCCGACGTGATCCTCGAGCCGATGCGGCGCGATTCCGGCCCTGCGATCGCCGCGGGCGCGGTGTTCGCGCAGAACCGCACCAGTGACGCGATCGTGCTCGCGCTCGCCGCCGACCACGTGGTGCAGGACAATGCGGCCTTCGTCGCGGCGTGCCGTGAAGGCCTCACCGCCGCGAGCGCCGGGCGCATCGTCACCTTCGGCGTCAAGCCGGAGCGGCCGGCGACTGAATACGGCTATATCAGCCCGGGCGAGGTGATCTCCGGCGAGGTGCACGCCGTCGCGCGCTTCGTCGAAAAGCCTGATGCCGTGAAGGCGGCCGACTACCTCAGTTCGGGCTATCTCTGGAACAGCGGCAACTTCATGTTCCCGGCCACTGTCCTGCTCGACGAATACCGCAGGGTCGACGCGGCGAGCGTCGAGGCGATCTCCAATGCGGTGAGCAATGCCGGCCGCGATCTCGGCTTCGTGACGCTGGAGCCCGAGGCGTTCGGCGCGGCGAAGGCGATCTCGATCGACTATGCGGTGATGGAGAAGACCTCGCGCGCAGCGGTCGTGCCGGTGTCCTGCGGCTGGTCCGACGTCGGCTCCTGGCACGCGGTGTGGGAGTTGTCGGAGAAGGACGCGCAAGGCAATGCTTCGCACGGCAGCGCGGTGTTCGAAGACTCGCGCAACTGCAACGTCACCACAGATGCAGCGCTGGTCGCGCTCGAAGGCGTCGACGATCTCGTCGTGGTCGCCACCGCGGATGCGGTGCTGGTCTCGCGCCAGAAGGATGCCAACGGCCTGAAGCGCCTCGTGACGAAGCTGAAGGCGGTCGCACCGAAGGTCACCGAGGAGCATCTCAAAGTGCACCGGCCCTGGGGCAGCTACCAGTCCGTCGACAATGGCGAGCGCCACCAGGTCAAGCGCATCGTCGTCAAGCCGGGCGGGCGGCTGTCGCTGCAGAAGCACCATCATCGCGCCGAGCACTGGATCGTCGTCCGCGGCGCCGCCCGGGTGACCGTCAACGAGACCGTCAAGACGGTGCACGAGAACGAGTCCATCTACATCCCGATGGGCGCGGTGCACCGGATGGAGAACCCCGGCAAGATCATGCTGGAACTCATCGAGGTCCAGACCGGGAGCTATCTCGGGGAAGACGACATCATCCGGATTGAAGACGACTATCAAAGGTCGTAACCAGCAAGCTCCGAATCACGCGACCCGGGCCGGAAGGCGCAAGCTTTTGGCGCTAAGGCCCGGGGAACGTGTAACTTTTTGAATCAAATCGTGTCCGGTCAATTCGGCTGACATTCGCCACAAATGTGGCGCCCGTGCTAGAAGCGGCCCGGGGATTTGCGTTGAATCGGGGTTTACTCAGATGAGTTCCAAAGGGTTTGCACCGGCAAAGGCCGGCTTGCGCGTTGGCGTCGTTGGCGCGGGCGTGATGGGCAGCAACCATGCGCGCGTGCTCGCGGGTCTTCCAGGCGTCAGCCTCGTCGGTGTGGTCGATCCGTCGCCGGCGCATCTGACGCGCACCACCGAGCTTGCCAGCTGCCAGGGTTTCGAGACGCTCGACCAACTCCTCGCCGAAGGTGTCGACGCCGTCACCATCGCCGCGCCGACCCATCTGCATCACGAGGTCGCGCTCGCCTGCATCGCCAGGAACGTTCATGTGCTGGTGGAGAAGCCGATCGCCTCCACGGTCGCGGAAGGTCGCGAGATCGTCGCCGCCGCGCAAAAGGCCGGCGTGACGCTGATGATCGGCCATGTCGAGCGCTTCAATCCGGCGGTCGCCGCCGTCAAGCAGGCGATCGCTGGCGAGGATATTCTCTCCATCGCGATCACCCGTGTCGGTCCGTTCCCGCCGCGCATGTCCAATGTCGGCGTCGTCATCGATCTCGCCGTGCACGACATCGATCTGATCCGCTGGTTCACCGAATCCGACATCGTCGAGGTGCAGCCGCAATTGTCGAGCGCGGTCGCCGAGCGCGAGGACATCGCGCTCCTGCAGTTCCGCACCGCCAACGGCGTGCTCGCGCACATCAACACCAACTGGCTGACGCCGTTCAAGGCGCGCAGCGTCACGGTCGCGACCCGCGGCAAATACGTGATGGGCGATCTGTTGACGCGCCAGGTCACCGAGTGCTTCGGCTTCAAGCCGGACGGCAGCTATTCGATGCGGCATCTGCCGGTCGGCCACGACGAGCCGCTCCGTGCCGAGCTGATCGCGTTCCTGAAGGCCGTCCGCAACGGCGAGACGCCGGCGGTCACCGGCGACGAGGGCGTCGCCAGTCTCGAGATCGCCACGCAGTGCCTGGAAACACCGTCGCGGCCCGCAGCCACGTCGTCCGCCCGCAAGGGCCCGCGCCGCGTCGCGGGCTGATCTCTTCTCCATGTCGACCGCTCAAAACCCGCAAGGCGCCATGAACCAGCATCTGCGTTCCGAACCCATTCCCTTCGTCGACGTCGCCTCGCAGCGCCGCCGGCTCGGCGCCTCGCTCGATGCCGCCGTCAAGCGCGTCCTCGACCATTGCCAGTTCGTCAATGGTCCTGAAGTCGCCGAGCTCGAGAAGCAGCTTGCGGCCTATAGCGGCGCCAAGCACGTGATCGGCTGCGCCAGCGGCACCGATGCGATCCTGATGGTCATGATGGCGAAAAATGTCGGCCCCGGCGATGCCGTGCTGTGCCCGTCTTTCACCTTCATCGCAACCGCGTCGCCGGTGGCGCGCACCGGCGCGACGCCTGTCTACGTCGATGTCGATGAGGCCACCTTCAACATGAGCCCGGAGTCGCTGAAGCGCGGCATCGCGACCGCCCGCAAGGCCGGCCTGAAGCCGGTCGCGGTGATTCCGGTCGATTTGTTCGGGCAGCCCGCCGACCACGATGCCATCGCCGAGATCGCCAGGGCCGAAGGCCTGTTCGTGCTCGACGACGCCGCACAGGGGTTTGGTGCGAGCTACAAGGGCCGCAAGCTCGGCACCTTCGGGCTCGCCACCGCGACCAGCTTCTTCCCGGCCAAACCGCTCGGCTGTTTCGGCGACGGCGGCGCGATCTTCACCGATGACGACGAGCTCGCCGCGACGCTGCGCAGCATCCGCGTGCACGGGCAGGGCGTCGACAAATACGACAACGTCCGCCTCGGCCTGACCGGCCGGCTCGACACCATGCAGGCCGCGATCCTGATCGAGAAGCTGAAGATTTTTGACGACGAGATCGCCGCCCGCAACAAGGTTGCGGAGCGTTACGCGCGTGGCCTGTCCAACGTCGTCACCGTGCCGCGGCTTGCGCCGGGCAATACCTCGGTCTGGGCGCAGTATACGATCCGTCTTCCTGAGGGCACCGACCGCGACGGCCTTGCCGCCGCGCTGAAGGCCCAGGGCGTGCCGACCGCGATCTATTACGGCAAGTCGATGCACCAGCAGACCGCCTACAGGCAGTATCCGGTCGCGGACGGCGGCCTGCCGGGCTGCGAGAACCTGTCGCAGGACGTCATCAGCCTGCCGATGCACGCCTACCTGACGGAAGCCGACCAGGAGCGAATCATCGCCGCAGTGCGCGGCGCGATCGCGGGCTGATTTCGCCGTTTTGCCCTCCTTTCCCTCTCCCCTGTGGGAGAGGGTGGCATAGGCGGCCTTCGGCCGCCGTCCCTTAAGAACGCCGATGCTTTGCATCGGCTATGGCGATGGCGGCGAGACGGGTGAGGGGTCTCTCTCCGCACGGAAAGCTGGGAGAGAGACCCCTCACCCGATTGAGTTTGTATCTACCTGCGGCGCTGCCCTCTCCCACAAGGGGAGAGGGCACAGCAATGCACATCGCAAGCCGAGCGCCCGTCTTTTTTGATCACGTCAAACTTCAAAGCCTTATCGTTGGGCTGATAAGTCTCTAAAACAGACGCATGCTCGGACGCATCTTCACGGTCGGTGGTTACACGCTGCTCTCGCGGCTGACGGGATTTGCCCGCGACATCATGCTCGCGGCGATCCTGGGCGCCGGCCCCGTGGCCGACGCCTTTTTCGTGGCGCTGCGGCTGCCCAATCATTTCCGCGCGATCTTCGCCGAGGGCGCCTTCAACGCCGCCTGGGTGCCCGCCTATGCGCATGTCCATGGCGAGCGCGGGGAGGGGGCGGCAAAATTGTTCGCCGACCGCATCTTCACGCTACTGCTGGCCTCGCAGGTGGTGCTGCTGATCGTCGCCTGGCTGTTCATGCCGCAGGCCATGAGCATTCTGGCGCCGGGCTTTTCCGAGGATGCCGAGCAGCGCAAGCTCGCGATCGAGCTGACACGGATCACCTTTCCCTATCTGCTGCTGATCACGCTGGTGACGCTCTATGGCGGCATGCTCAACGTGATGCAGCGCTTTGCCAGCGCCGCGGCGGCATCGATCTTCCTCAACATCTCCATGATGATGACGCTGGCGCTCGCCGCCTGGTTTCCCAGCGCGGGCCACGCCGCCGCCTGGGGCGTCCTGATCTCCGGCTTCCTGCAATATTTCCTGCTCGCGGGCGATCTCGCGCGCCACGGCGGCCTGCCGCGCTTTGCGCCGTTGAAGCTTGACGAAGACGTCCGCGGCTTCTTCAAGGCGCTCGGCCCGGCGACGCTGGGTTCGATGGGCACACAGGTTGCGCTGTTCGCCGACACCATCATCGCGACCTTCCTGCCGGCAGGCGCGCTGTCCGCGCTCTATTATGCCGACCGCCTCAACCAGCTGCCGATCGGTGTGATCGGCATCGCGATAGGCACGGTTCTGCTGCCGGAGATGTCGCGGCGGATCACCGCCAACGATCATGACGGTGCGATGAAGGCGCAGCGCCGCGCCTTCGATTTCACGCTGCTGTTCTCGATCCCGTTCGTGGCGGCCTTCATCACCGTGCCCGACGCGATCATGCGTGCGCTGTTCGCCCGTGGCGCGTTCTCGAAGGCCGATGCCGCCGCCGCCGGCGCCACGCTCGCGGCCTATGCCATCGGCCTGATCCCCTTCGTGCTGATCCGCAGCGCAGTCGCGACCTTCTATGCCCGCAAGGACACCGCCACGCCAGTGCGCGCCTCGCTGACCGGCATCGCGGTCAACGTCGCCCTGAAGGTGGCCTTGATGGGATCGCTCGCCCAGATCGGCCTGGCGCTCGCAACCGCCGTCGGTGTCTGGACCAATCTGCTGCTGGTGCTGTTCTTCGCCGTGCGGCGCGGCTTTCTCGTGCTGGACCGCGCCTGGCTGTTGTCGCTCGCCAAATTCCTGCTGACCGGACTGATCCTCGCCGCCACGTTCTGGCTGATCGCGCGCTTCAGCGGTTCTATGCTGGGCTCGATGCACTTCCGCGATGAGCTGATGCTGGTGCTGCTGGCCGTCGGAGGCACCATCGTCTACGCGCTCGCGATCCTCATCTTGTTCGGCCGCAGCTGGCTGGTCTCGCTGGTGCGCGGCTAGGCCTGTATCAATCCGACGGGCCAAAGCCTGCTGCAGCAGGCGAGACACGCCGGAAGCAGCCATCACGTATATGGCTCTCCTCTGGTTCCCGGTACATGGTAACGTTTAACCTCGGTCAAGTTCGAAAGGGTGCGGTCTCACCAACGGTTATGCGATGACCAGACGGGCGAAAAAGGCGACCTCGCC
Source organism: Bradyrhizobium sp. Mp27 (assembly GCF_029953005.1). NCBI lineage: Bacteria > Pseudomonadati > Pseudomonadota > Alphaproteobacteria > Hyphomicrobiales > Nitrobacteraceae > Bradyrhizobium > Bradyrhizobium sp. Mp27. The sequence continues at coordinate 11,684 of NZ_JASAUS010000082.1, forward strand.
GCGGAAAGGGCGGGTTGGCGCTACCCTTGCGTCCCCCAGTTTGCAGGGTCGCGCGCAGGACATTGCGCTGATCGATCACCTGATCGAACGGATCGACCAAGGTGGATCCACGCTTGTTATCAGCGGTGAGCCCGGCATCGGAAAATCTGCGCTCCTCGATGTTGCCAGGCACAGAGCCAGTGAACGCGGCTTCTCCGTCTTGAGCATGACCGGCGTCCTCGCCGAAGTCCATTTGCCGTTTGCAGCACTTGAACAGGCCTTGCGTCCGCTGATGAAAGGGGCCGAGGGCCTTGTCCCTCGCCAGCGATCGGCCTTGCTGGCCGCTTTTGGCATGCATGACGACGCGGGGCCGCCCGATATCTTCCTGGTCGCGCTCGCGACGCTGTCTCTTCTGAGCGAAAGGGCGACGCGCGAGCCTCTGCTACTTGTTGCCGACGATGCCCAATGGCTGGATCAGGCGACCTTTGAGGTGCTGGCCTTCGTCTCGCGCAGACTGAGCTCGGACCCGATCGTTCTCGTGGTCGCCATGCGCGACGACTTCAAGAGTTCGCTTGGCGACGCCTCCACCCTGAGGCTGCGCCTTTCAGGGCTCGATCAAGCCGACGCCGAGCGCTTGCTGGACGCCAACGCGCCGGGCCTTCCGGCGGAGCTGCGCAGCCGCTTCCTTCGGGAGGCCTCGGGCAATCCGCTGGCCCTTGTGGAGCTGCCCCGCGGAGAACGAGCCGCTGGAGATGCGCCCTGGCTTCCGCTGACCGACCGGCTCGAGCGCGCCTTCTCCAGTCGCTTGTCCGACCTCCCGCACATCGCGCAATTGCTGATGTTCGTGACGGCGGAGAACGACGGGACATCGCTCCACGAAATCCTTTCCGCCGCCGAAGCCGTGTTGGGCGAGCGCGTGGGTATCGATGCCATCGCGCCCGCGGTCGCCGCGAAGCTCATCGAGATCAACGGGACGGAGGTGAGGTTTCGGCATCCGCTCGTTCGCTCCGCCATGCACCAGGCCGCCGACCCGGCGACCCGCCAAAGGATCCACGCCGCGCTTGCTGCCGTGATTCACGATCAGCTCGACCGCCAATTGTGGCATCGTGCCGCAGCAACGATCGGACCTGACGACGAGCTCGCCGGCGAATACGACCTGATGGCGGCGCGCGCGTTGCGGCGCGGCGCCGTGGCGATGGCGATCGAGGTTCTGGAAAGCGCGGCACGGCTGAGCAGCACGGCGAAGGCGAGAGGCGACCGGCTGTTGCGAGCGGCCGAACTCGCCGCCGATCTGGGGCAGCCGGAGCTCATGGAGCGCCTGCTGCGGCAGGCCGACATCGACGAGACGAACCAGTTGGCGCTGGTCCGGATCGCCTGGTGCCGTGAGATCAGCCAGCCCCCGGCGGTCAACGATCCCGCGAAGATTCTCGCATTGATCGGGTTCGCCGCGAAAGCCCACGCCGCCGGCGCGATCGATCTGGCCGCCAATCTTCTTTGGCGAGCCGCGCAACGCTGCTGGTGGAGCAGCGCAAGCGATGAACTCTGCGCAAGGGTTCACGATGCGGCTGCGCGGCTGGAATTGCCTGACGGGGACCCCCGCCTGATCGCGATATCCGCTTACGTCGAGCCGCTGCGGCGGGGGGCGGACTTGTACCTCAAGCTTCAGGGGCTTGCGGGAACGGCGCACAGCGACCCCACCGTTGCGAGCATCCTCGGCAGCACCGCCAATGTCATCGGGACCTTCGACATCGGCGTGAACTTTCTCGCCGAGTCCAGTGCCGTGCTGCGCATGCGGGGACGGCTCAGCGATCTCGCCCGGGTGCTTTTCGCCCAAGGGTGGGCGGAAATGGAAGTCGGTGACTGGCGGGGCGCCATGAGGGAGGCCGAGGAATCCGCCCGGCTTGCCGAAGAGACCGGCGGGCTTCCGTGGATTGCCGCAGCCACGATCCTGAAAGCCAGGCTCGCAGGAATGCAAGGCAATCTGGAGCAATCCGAAGCGTATGCGGCGCAGGCGGAAGCCCTGGCCCTGTCCATCGGCGCGAGTTTCCTGCTGGCCATGTTGCAGATCGCACGAGGCGTATCCGCAATCGGCGCGGGCCGTCATTGGGAGGCCTTTGAGCATCTGCGACGCCTGTTCACGCCGGCCGATCCCGCTTTCAATTTCGGCCTTCAGTTCTTTGGCCTCGCGGACTTCGTGGAGGCCGCCGTGTCGTCCGGCAATGCGGACGAGGCGAGCCGCGTGCTCGATGAGATCGAGCGCGCCTCGGCTCCGACGCCGGTGCCGTGGGTCGGGACGATGCTGCAATATGGCAAGGCGTTCCTCGCTGCGCCGGAAGACGCCGAGCCGTTCTTCCTGCAAGGTCTTGGACTGCAAGGTCTTGGACTGCAAGATCCTGGGCCGGCCGCGAAGAAATGGCCGTTCCTGCGAGCCCGTTTTCTCCTGGCCTATGGCGGATGGCTGCGCCGCCAGCGCAGATCCGCCAATGCGAGGGCTCCGTTGCGCGAGGCACGCGACATGTTCGATGCGCTCGGCGCTTCGCCCTGGAGCGATCGGGCCCGCGAGGAACTGCGCGCGTCGGGCGAAACCAGCCGCCGGCGAACCGAACAGGTGTGGGACACGCTGACCCCGCAGGAGCTTCACATCGCGCAACTCGCCGCCGAAGGTCTCTCGAACAAGGAGATCGGCGCCAGACTGTATCTGTCCCACAGAACCGTCGGGTACCACCTGCACCGGATCTTTTCGAAGGCCGGAATTACCTCGCGGTCCGGGCTACGCCCCGTTCTCGCAAGCATCAGCCGCCCCGCGGACTGATCGCCGTCCCGTCATCGGACTGGTCATTTGACAGAAGCGGCAGCCCCTCCGCGCGGGCTAGCTGTGCGAGTGCGTCTACCCCCAAGCAAAAGTTGACCATGAAACTGTTCTCTTCACTCGCAATCCTCAGCCTCGGAGCAATCCTCATGACCCAAGCCGCCGATGCGGCCCCAGACGCCGGGACCGACCCCCGGATCGATCCCCAGGTTCGCGCCTTCCTGCGCGAGATCAACAAGGATCCGAGCCCGTTCTGGGAGCTGCCCCAGCCCAAGCCGCAGGACATCCTGACGGAGCTTCAGAACAAGACGCCAGTCGACATGTCGGGGGTGAACACGACCGAGCAGACCATCACCCAGAATGGTCAGTCCGTGAAAATCTACATCATGAAGCCCGAGCACGTGACCGGAAAGCCCGGCGTACTGCTGTTCATTCACGGCGGCGTCTGGATCGTCGGCAATTTCCAGAACCATCAGCGTCTGTTGCGCGACCTGGTGGTCGGCTCCGGCCAGATCGGTGTTTTCGTTGAGTACACGTCCCTGCCGAAGGCGCGCTTCCCCACGCAGCTCGACCAGTCCTATGCGGTGCTGAAATGGGTGGCGGGCCACGCCGAAGAGTTCGGCGCGGACGGTAGCCGGATCGCAGTGGCCGGCAATTCGGTTGGCGGCAACATGACCGCGGCATTGTCGCTGATGGCCAAAGACCGCAGCGGACCCAAGATCAGCTATCAGGTCATGATGATCCCGGCGACCGACGCCAGCGTCGACACCGCATCCTACCACGAATATGGCACGGGACGATTTCTCGCCCGCGCCTTCATGAAATACGGCTGGGATCTGTACGCGCCGGACGCAGCGACGCGCAACAACCCCTACGTCTCGCCGCTGCGCGCCAGCCTGCAGCAATTGGAGGGGCTTCCCCCGGCTCTTGTCATCACCGCAGAGAACGATCCGCTGCGCGACGAAGGCGAGGCTTACGCGCGCAAGCTCAAGGAGGCCGGAGTGTCCGTGATCGCGACCCGCTACAACGGGATGATCCACGACTTCGTCCTGCTGAACGGCATCCAGAGCGACCCCGAGCCCAAGGCCGCGATTCGGCAGATGTCGGCGGAGATCAAGGCACATCTCGCGCCTTGATCTAGCCTTTGAAGAGCAGGCGGCGACACCGTCGCCGCTTGCTACGTTTTGATTGATCCCGAACTTATGATTGCGACGTTCTCGCGCAATGCCCCGGTGACTGAATAAGTCCAGTCGGTTGGTCTCGGCAGCAACTTTGCCAAGCCCAGTCTTGCGATTCTCGTCGGCTCACAGTCTCAAGGCCGACATCACGGCATCGGTTGGTACAGCCAGAATCGTCAATCTTGGTACTTTTTTATGGCCAGGCGCGACGCATCTACTCGCTACGACCGTGGATCGGAGCGAGCCCGATCCATCGGGCTTGGCGGGAGTTCCGATCGGTGCAGACAACTCAATCGCTGACACGGAGACAGGAGTTCCACACTGGCTGGCATTTTGTGGAAAGCCGGCGCGTGCGCGCTCCCTCACATTTCCACCGAAGAGACAAATGACCAAGGAGAAAATCTCATGAAGGCGATCGTTGTAACGGAGCAAGCCGCGGGAACGGCCGGTATGAAACTGGTGCACCGGCCCGAGCCGCAGGCAGCGATAAACGATGTCGTCGTCCAGGTTCATGCGTCGAGATTTATCCCGACTGAGCTTGCGTGGCCCTCGAGCTGGGCCGATCGCCTTGATCGCGACCGAACGCCGTCGATCCCTGGGCACGAGCTGGCCGGAGTGGTCTCTGCCCTTGGATATGGAACGACGGGGCTGTCGGTGGGACAACGGGTGTTCGGCCTCGCGGACTGGTATCGCGACGGCACGCTGGCCGAGTACGTGGCGATCGAGGCGCGCAACCTTGCGCCGCTGCCTGGCGACGTCGACTTTACCGTGGGCGCGGGCCTGCCGATCTCGGGCCTCACCGCGTGGCAAGGGCTGTTCCAGCACGGTTGCCTTCAGGCGGGGCAGAGCGTGCTGGCACACGGGGCGGCGGGCGCAGTCGGGTCTATGGTGACGCAACTCGCACGAGCGGCCGGAGCTTACGTCATCGGCTCCGGACGTGCCGCCGATCGTCAGACAGTGCTCGACCTCGGTGCGAAGGAGTTCGTCGACCTCGACAACGACGCACTGGAGGACATCGGCGAAGTCGATCTGGTGTTCGATGTCATCGGTGGTGACATCCAGAAGCGGTCCACAGCACTCATTCGAGCCGGGGGAACACTTGTGTCCATCGTCGGGCCGACGGAGGCGCGGCCTTCCAACGGGCTGGCGATCGACTTCGTCGTCGAGGCTGATCGTGCCCAACTGAGTGAGATCGTCCAGCGGGTGCGGGACGGACGACTGCGGACTAACATCGGCAACGTCTCGAGCCTCGACGATGCCGTCGCCGCCTTAAATTCGACCGAGCGACGTAAGGGAAATACGATTATCCGCGTTCGTCCCTAAGCGACGCACGTCCGTTGATGCGCGCAGCCTGTCGGCTCGTCCAGGTCGGCCGGCTGTTGAGAATGTCCCAGGGGGCAATGGCCGCCCTCTCGGAGCGGTCGTAAACGTCCGCTTTGGAATGCCCCTCGCGTAGGGGACATGAACCGTCGCGTCGAATGAGCGAATTCGTCGGAGCGAGGGACTCGCCTCCAAGGTGTAACCGACCTCCGCACATCCCTTGATTTTGCACGATTGCCGTGGTATTGGCGCCGCATGATCAAATCGTCGCGCCATTTCAACCGCAACCACATGACCCGCTTCGGCTGGGCCGTGGAAGGAGTCGCGCGCTAGGAATTCGACGACGACATCTTTTCCACCAGGCCCCGCCGGCATCGGACGGGGCCTTTTGTTTGGCCTCGCTCCCTGCCGGCACAACAGCAGGAGCATCCGATGCCACCCCAACAGACGAACATCTCATCCGAGATTGAGCGCGATGCCGCGAGGCTTCGCCTCGACCTCTCCATCGTCTTGAGACTGATCAAGCGATACTGGCGTGCGTTTCAGGAGCGGCGGCAGCGCCCGCAGGTCGCATTGCAGGACCTGAGTGACAGGGAGCTGATGGATATCGGCTTGACGCGTAGCGAGATCGACTACATCACGCCTGAACGCGCTATCGATACGCTGAGAGATCGCGCCACGGATCTTTGGAGGCGGGGCGTGATATAGGTGATCAACCGTCAGAAGCGGAGATACGCTTTGCGAACAAGCGGCAGTCAGCACGACTACTTCTTAGGAGTGCACCGCGGGACGAGTTCGGCAACTATCGTGCCATCAACCGAACCGTTCCTCACAGGGAAATGACCGGGCTGCGGCGTTTTCGGCGCATCCCGCTCTGACAGGCGAGGCACCGGGCGAGCCTGCGCGGCCTGTGCCCGCCTAAAGCCGTTTGCCTTGCCACTTTTTCCACGGCAATATGCCCGCAAAACAACCATGAGGACGGGATAAGAAAATGGCGGCTCCCATCAAGTTCGGCGTTGGCCAAAGCGTGCTGCGCAAGGAGGATGACGCGCTCATCCGCGGCAAGGGCCGATATACCGACGATTATGCGCCGCAGGCCGCGCTTCGTTGCCTGATGCTGCGCTCGCCGCACGCGCATGCCAAATACACCATCGATGCGAGCCGGGCTCGCACGCTGCCGGGCGTTGCGCTGATCCTGACCGCCGATGATGTCAAGGATCTCGGCAATCTGCCCTGCCTGTTCAATCTCGAGACCGATCCGTTCACCGGCCCGCCTTACCCGATCCTCGCCAAGGACGAGGTGCGCCATGTCGGTGATTCCATCGCCTTCGTGGTCGCCGAGACCATCGACCAAGCCCGCGACGCGATCGAGGCGATCGAGGTCAAATGGAGCCCGCTGCCGGCGGTGACCGGCGTCGTCAACGCCGTCAAGAAGGGCGCCCCGCAGGTCTGGCCGGACAAGGCCGGCAACGTGCTGTTCGACGTCTCGATCGGCGACAAGGCCGCGACCGAGGCTGCTTTTGCGAAAGCGCATGCGGTCGCCGAAATCAACATCGTCAATCCGCGCGTGGTCGCGAGCTTCATGGAGGCGCGCGCGGCGGTCTGCGAATACGACGCCAAGCGCGATCATCTGAAGCTGACTGTCGGCAGCCAGGGCAGCCATCGCCTGCGCGACATCCTCTGTCAGAACGTGCTCAACATCCCGACCGAGAAGATGCGGGTGATCTGCCCCGACGTCGGCGGTGGGTTCGGCACCAAGCTGTTTCCGTACCGCGAATACGCCTTGATGGCGGTCGCCGCGCGGCAGCTCAAGAAAGCGGTGAAATGGGCGGCCGACCGCACCGAGCACTTCATGGGCGACGCGCAGGGCCGCGACAACGTCACCACCGCCAAGATGGCGCTGGCCGAGGACGGCAAATTCCTCGCGATGGATTGCGACCTGATGGGCGACATGGGCGCGTATCTGTCGACCTTCGGCCCCTACATTCCGCATGGCGGCGCCGGCATGCTGCCGGGCCTCTACGACATCCAGGCGTTCCACTGCCGGGTGCGCACCATCTTCACCAACAGCGTGCCGGTCGATGCCTATCGCGGCGCGGGGCGGCCCGAAGCGGCCTATGTGATCGAGCGTCTGGTGGACGCGTGCGCGCGAAAACTCGACATGACGCCGGACGCCATCCGCCGCAAGAACTTCATTCCGCCGAAGGCGCTGCCCTACAAGACGGCCACGGGCAAGGTCTATGATTCCGGCGATTTCGCCGCGCATCTCAAGCGCGCGATGGAGATCGGCGAGTGGAAGGAGTTCCCCAAGCGCGCCAAGGCGGCCAAGAAGAATGGCCTGATCCGCGGCATTGGCCTTGCGAGCTATGTCGAGATCTGCGGCGTGATGGGCGAGGAGACGGCCAATGTGCGGCTCGATCCCAACGGCGACGTCACCGTCCTGATCGGCACGCAGTCGAGCGGGCAGGGCCACCAGACGGCTTATGCGCAGATCGTCGCCGAGCAGTTCGGCCTGCCGCCGGAGCGCGTGCACGTGCGCCAGGGCGACACCGACGAGATCGCCACGGGGCTCGGCACCGGTGGCTCGGCCTCGATTCCGTCAGGCGGCGTCAGCGTCGAGCGCGCCACGCGCGAGCTCGGGCAGAAGCTGAAGGAGATCGCGGCGCAGGCGCTGGAAGCCAGTGCCGGCGACCTCGAGCTCTCCGAAGGCGTCGTGCGGATCGCCGGCACCGACCGTTCGATGTCGTTCGCCGACCTCGCCAAGCGCGGGAGCGCCGATCCATCGAAGCTTAACGGCAGCGCGACCTTTGCCAGCGCCGACGGCACCTATCCGAACGGCACGCATCTGGCGGAAGTCGAGATCGATCCGGCGACCGGCATCATCAAGATCGTCAACTACGTGATCGTCGACGATTTCGGCAAGACGCTCAATCCGCTGCTTTTGGCGGGCCAGGTGCATGGCGGCGCCATGCAGGGCATCGGCCAGGCGCTGATGGAGCAGGTGGTCTACGGCGCCACTGACGGGCAACTGATCACCGCGACCTTCATGGACTACGCGCTGCCGCGCGCGGCTGATGGTCCGGACTTCGTCTTCGAGACCAGCAACGTTCCCTGCACGACCAATCCGCTGGGCGTGAAGGGGGCGGGCGAGGCCGGTGCGATCGGTTCCTGTCCGGCCGTCGTCAACGCCATCGTCGACGGGCTCTGGCGCGAATACAAGATCGACCACATCGACATGCCGGCCACCCCGGAGCGGGTGTGGATCGCCATCAACGAGCACCACCGCCGTCACAGCCTTTAATCTCGAGCTCGACCAAATAATCCATAGTGCGACGATCTATCGCCGCGCTTTGGATGGAATGAACTCTGCCAATCGGTGTTGGCCCAATGTGGGGTCAGCACGATCCTGTCTCAGGGAAAGGGATTTTGCGAATGAAGCGAGTGTTGGTTGTTGGGGGCGCGCTGCTGCTCGGCATGGGCGCGGTTTGGGCGCAGCAGGACTCCGTCAAGGAGGTCCAGACCCTCATGAAGGGCAACGGCAAGAACGCCGGCGCGGTTGCGGCGATCGTCAAGGGCGAGAAGCCTTACGACCAGGCCACGGTGGATAGCGCGCTGGCGCAGTTCGCGGATACTGCCAAGAAGCTGCCGAACCTGTTCCCGGCGAGCGCAAAGGGCCAGAAGCCCGAGGGCGACTACAGCGCCTCGCCGAAGATCTGGGAGGACAAGGCCGGCTTCGACGCCAAGATCGCAAGCTTCGCCAAGGTCGTCGGCGAGGCCAAGGGCAAGATCAAGGACCTGGATTCGCTCAAGGCGACTTTTCCCGCGGTCGGCAAGGAATGCGGCGGCTGCCACGAGACCTTTCGTGTGAAGAACAGCTGACGCGGAGTCGGCAAAAAGTGAGGGCGGATGCGCACGGCATCCGCCCTTTTTGCGTTGTGCGCGGGCGCCTCGGTTGACTCGTACGCCTTTTCGGTCGGACGCGCATCTGGGCGGATCGAAGGCGAGCGTATTGCTCAGCCGGCTCCCGATGCTTTTCGAGCGGCAGGCTTGCGAGTCTCTTTTTCGAGTAACCACCCCAAAGCCTTCGCTGGGTTCAACCAGCGCACCTCATCGATCTGTTCGGCGAGCGTCAGCGCATGAACGGTCAGTACCTCAATGTCCTGAGGATTGACGTCCGCCTTTTCCAGTACGTGTATGCACCGGTTGATCGCCGCCAGATCGAGCTGAAGTTGCTCGACACTTGAGTGGTGATGTTTGGCCCCCACAACTTTCCATGGTCTCCTTGCGCGCACTTTTTTCTCCCCATACGCGGTCACGCCTTCGTGAGTGCTGTTTGTGGCGGCAACACGAAAATGGATGGACGGAATCGGGGATGTTTGCGGGCGGCCCGTCAAAGGTAGGGCCGCAGCGGGGGAGGCTAGGACCATTGCGTTGAGGTGCCTCGGTTACCGAGGCATCGATTCGTCGAACCACACCAAGGGCAAAATTTGTTTGCGAGGCCTGGCTGATCGCTGTCGGGGCGCCACGTACGAGCTTATCTTCAACCGCAGCCGCTGCGACGTTGACGAGAGCTGTTGGATGCAGGCGCATCCGAGACCTGTGCTTCGATCGCAGAGTTCCAATGCGCGGCGAGAATCTGAATCCAAACAGCGAGACAGGCCATGGTCAAACCGTTCCCGTCGAAGACGCACATCGGCAACCATATGCTGCATCCTGAAACGCTGATGCTGACCTATGGCTATGATCCGCAATTGTCGGAAGGCGCCATCAAGCCCCCGGTGTTCCTGACCTCCACCTTCGTGTTCAAGACGGCCGATGACGGGCAGGACTTCTTCGATTTCGTCGCCGGCCGGCGCGAGCCACCGGAAGGGATGGGCGCGGGGCTGGTCTATTCGCGCTTCAATCACCCAAACAGCGAAATCGTCGAGGACAGGCTCGCGATCTACGAGCGCACCGAGAGCTGCGCGCTGTTCTCATCCGGCATGGCGGCCATCGCAACCACGATCCTGGCGTTCGTCCGCCCCGGCGATGTCATCCTGCACTCCCAGCCGCTCTATGGCGGGACGGAAACCCTGCTGACGAACACGCTTGCGCGCCTGTCGATCGGCGCCGTCGGCTTCGCCGATGGCGTTGATGAAGCGGCGGTCAGCCAGGCCTCGGAGGAGGCCATGCGCAAGGGCCGGGTCTCGATGATTCTGATCGAAACTCCGGCCAACCCGACCAACGGGCTGGTCGACGTCGCGATGATGCGCCGTGTCGCCGAAGCTATCGGAAAGACCCAGGGGCACATTCCAATCATCGCCTGCGACAATACGCTGCTCGGTCCGGTGTTTCAGCGGCCGATCGAGCATGGTGCGGACATTTCCCTGTACTCGCTCACGAAATATGTCGGCGGTCATTCGGACCTGATCGCGGGTGCTGCGCTCGGCGCGAAGGCGATCGTGAAGGGCATCAAAGCGCTCCGCGGCGCGATCGGCACCCAGCTCGATCCGCATTCCTGCTGGATGATCAACCGCTCGCTCGAGACGCTAAGCCTGCGCATGGAGAAGGCGGACAGCAACGCGCGCCTCGTGGCGGACTATTTGCGCGATCACCCCAAGGTGGCCAAGGTTCACTACCTCGGCCATCTCGAGAAGGCTTCGCCGGCCGGAATGGTGTTCGCGCGGCAATGCCTGGGGGCGGGCTCCACCTTCTCGTTCGACATCGTCGGCGGCAAGGAAGCGGCGGTGAAATTTCTCAACGCGCTGCAAATCCTCAAGCTGGCGGTGAGTCTTGGCGGAACGGAGTCGCTTGCGAGCCTGCCTGCAACCATGACCCATTCCGGTGTTCCCGCCGACATCCGCATGAAAATCGGCGTGCTCGATTCCACGATCCGGCTGTCGATCGGCATCGAAAACCCGACGGACCTGATCGCCGATCTCGCGCAGGCGCTGAACGCGGCTTGAAGGCGTAGCCCGGACATTGCCGAACCCAAGCAACGCAATGAGGTCGGCCATGCCGCCGCTCGCGCGAGCCAAGGTGCCAAGCCGTTGGTCAGGCTGGTATCTCCTGGCAGGTCGAATGGCTCCCGACTTACGCTCCGCGCGAATGGCTCACGATGTCTCGCGGGTCGATATCGTGGCTGGAGGCAACGTAGTCGATCTCGCCGCGCGTCGTGCCGATGTCCATCAACTCCCGGTCACTCAAGCCGGACAACGTGCCGCGCAATCTCTGGCGATCGCGACGTGCCTGAAAGACATCCCAGTACTTCCGGATCAGGCTGCGGACATGCCGGGACGATATGGACGCCCGTTCCGGCCACATTGTACCTTGGATCAGGGTCATTGCGGTGCCTTCGGAGGGTGTTTTTCACCCCGAGAAGGTGCCCGAAGACCGACGCGCGTGCTTGACCGACAGCTTACATTTTTCCTACCGGCAGCTTATTCTTGCGACGTCCAGCGGGCCCAAAAGCCCACCCCGGTCGCCCCGGAGGGCTCACCCAAGGGATTCGCACCGTGCGCTATCTCTTTGAGGAGTATGCATTCGACGCCGGTCGGCGAGAGCTGCATCGCGGAGCGGATCGGATCTCAGTTACGCCACTGGTGTTCGATCTCCTCGATTACCTGATCTGCAATCGGGAGCGCGTCGTAGGCAAGGATGAACTCATCGATGCCATTTGGCAGGGGCGCTGCGTGTCCGATGCTGCGCTGACGACCCGCCTCAACAGTGCGCGATGCGCGATCGGGGATTCTGGCGAAGAGCAGCGGCTGATAAGAACACTGCCACGCAGAGGCTTCCGCTTCGTGGGTCAGGTCCGGGAAACGCTTGCCGCCGAGGGCGCAGCGGCCGCCGACGGCGGAGCCGAGACGCCGAAACCTGCGCTCTCGCTCCCCGACAAACCCTCGATCGCGGTCCTTCCATTCGCCAACCTGTGCCCGGATCCGGAGCAGGACGATTTTGCCGACGGTATGGTCGAGGACATCATTTCGGGACTGTCGCGTTCGAAGTCTCTTTTCATCATCGCGCGACATTCGACTCTGGCCTACAAGGGCAGGGCGATCGACGTCAAACAGATCGGTCAGGAGCTGGGCGTTCGCTACGTGCTCGAAGGCAGTGTGCGCAAGGCCGGCAATCGAGTCCGAATCGCCGGTCAGTTGATCGACGCGGCGACCGGCCTGAATCTCTGGACGGACCGGTTTGACAGTGAGATCGAAGATCTTTTCGACCTGCAGGATCGGCTGACGAGCAGCGTCATCGGCGCAATCTCCCCGCGACTGGAGCGCGCCGAAATCGAGCGCGCCCAACGCCAGCCGACCGACAACCTTCAGGCTTACGACTATTATCTTCGGGCATTTGCCTCCTTCTTCAAATTCACCGAGGAAGCAAGCATCGAGGCTATCGAGCTCGCAAAAACTGCCCGCGAGATCGATCCCGAATTCGCGCGTGCATACGCGCTCGGCGCCCGTTGCTATGTCCTGAGGAATGTTTTCGACTGGATCACTGATGAAGCCCATGAACACAGTGAAGCAGCGCGGCTGGCGAGGCGGGCGGTCGAGCTTGACCCGAATGATCCGTCGGTGCTTGCGATGGCCGGACACGCGCTCTCCCAGGTGGCAGGCGAGGTCGAGGAAGGCGATGCTCTTCTCGTGCGCGCGATAAAGCTGGACCCAAACCTCGTCATCGCACGACATTGGAACGGTTGGAGCCAACTCTGGCTTGGTCGTGGTGACGCCGCAATCGAGCAATTCAACATCGCATTGCGTTTGAACCCGCTTCATCCGCATGGGGGCGCCAACGCCCAGACGGGCTTGGCTTATGCTCATTTTCTTGCAGACCGTCATGATGACGCCTTGGCTTGCGCGGCAGCCGCCATCAGGCTGATACCGATCTTTCCGCCTGCGCAATTCATTCTGGCGGCATGCCATGCGGCGTCAGACCGGGTTGGGGAAGCCCGGCGGATTTGCGACCGTGCGATGCAACTATGTCCCAATAAGCGTATCGATGCGTACACACGGCGATACCGCCGACGGGACGATGTCGAAAAGCTGACGCAAGCGCTCCGGGTTGCCGGCATGCCGGAATGAGCGTGCGCGGCCACCTCGCGGCGTGCGGAATCGAAAAGGCCGGACGCTCCCTCCGGCGCCCGGCCTTCGCGTACGAAGCAGCCTTGAGGTTACTTCGTCACCTGGCCGCGGATCTCGCCGCCCGGATTGGCCGCGGTGTGGATGTTGACGTAGAGCTTGCCGGCGAGCAGATCGGCGGCCTGCGCATCGGTCAGCGTCGCCGAGCCCTCGACCGGGCTGGAGGTTGCATTCGGAATCGCGACCGCGACGCCGGCGTTCTTGCCGGCCTCGGCCGGCCCGTGGAAGTGGGCGGCCGTTGCCGGGCCGGACAGACCGGAATAGGTGACCTTCCAGGACAGCTTCTTGCTGGCGGCATCATAGTCCAGATCGGCGGTTCCGGTGCCGCTGGTGGTGGTCGCGGGCACCTCGGACTTGCCGTCGAGCGTTGCTTTCAGCTTTTCGGCGCCGGCGGGGGCTGCAAAAGCTGCGGCGCCCAGCGCGACCATGGCGATGACGGTCTTGTTCATGACATTCTCCCTGAGGCCTCGTTGGCCCTGCCAACCTTCCAACATTGGCCGTTTCAGTTTATTCCCGAATCCGGCCGGGGCGGGCTAAATTCTTCGTGGCTGGAGCCGCGTGGACATCGGTCATAAGTTCGCGGCAAGCAATGAATGGATCTGCATGTTGCAACGAACAATTGTCGTGGCGCTGCTTGCCGCGGTCGCTGCTGCGGGCGTCTATTGGTGGCTCAGCGCGCCGGTGGTGGCGGCCGGTGCCGCCGCCGCGCCTGCCCATGTCCCCAATCTCGCCAATGGCGAGGTGATGTTCAACGCCGGCGGATGCGCGTCCTGCCATGCCGTCCCCGACCAGCCCGATCGCACCAGGCTCGGCGGCGGCGTCGCGATCAAGTCGCCGTTCGGAACGTTCTACGCGCCGAACATCTCCTCCGATCCGACCTACGGCATCGGCAAATGGACCGACGCCGATTTCGTCAACGCGGTCATGCACGGGGTCTCGCCGGACGGACAGCATTATTTCCCGGCGTTTCCCTACACGTCCTATCAGCACGCCAGGCGCGAGGACGTGCTCGACCTCTTCGCCTATCTGAAAACGTTGCCGCCCGTTGCAGGCAAGGTGCGTGACCACGACGTGCGCTTTCCGTTCGACATCCGGCGCAACATCGGCATCTGGAAATTCCTGTTTATGGACGGAAAGCCCTTCGTCGCCGACGGCACGAAGTCGCCGCAATGGAATCGCGGCGCCTATCTCGTCAACAGTTTCGGCCATTGCGCCGAATGCCACAGCCCGCGCAACGCGCTTGGCGGCATCATCTCCGGAGAACGCTTTGCCGGTGGACCCAATCCGGAAGGCGAGGGCTGGGTGCCCAACATCACACAGAAGCGCCTCGGCGAGTGGAGCGCGAAGGATATTGCCTATTTCCTCAAGACCGGCGAATTGCCCGACGGCGACAGTGTCGGCGGCGCGATGACGCGCGTGATCAAGAACACCTCGCAATTGCCGGACGAGGATCTCGCGGCGATGGCGGATTACATCAAATCGCTGCCGCCGGTGGACGGGCCGCCGCGGCCGAAACGCAAGGAAGCCAGCTAGGGCGTGTATTCCTAAGGCGATAAATATCGCCCCATTAGGCCGCAGCCGCCGAGTGCCGTATTCATGTCCGCTATTGGAGAACAGGCTGACCAATTTCAAACGCCAACGCACTTCCGAATCTGACGACCCAAAGCTGTCGTCGGACAGGGCAACGGTTTACGACCGCTACTGACCTTCCATACCTGTGGTGCAAGGCGAACGTTGTTCAAGTATGTTACAGAACTCGATGAAACCTGGAGGCTATGATGAAATTTCTGGCGCTGGCGTTTTGTTTCTTGTTTGGCGCTTCTGGAACGGTTGCGTTTGCGGGGCCTGCAGAAGAGGCCAACGCTGTGATCGATCAATGGTCAGCGACGTATAGTGCAAACGACCGCGACGCGCTCGTAGGTCTATACGCCCCCGACGCGGTTTTGCTTGGAACGACAAGCCCGGCAATTTCCGAAGGAACAGAGGGGATACGGAAATATTTTCAGGAATTGCCGGGAAGCGGTCGCAAGAACTCGATTGTCGAGATACGAACGCTCGTCCTCAGCGAGACATCCGTCTTGGGAATCGGATTTTACAATTTTGCTCGAGCTGCAGAGAACGATACACCCCGGCCATCACGCTTTACTTTCGTGCTTGTGAAGCGCGACGGTCGATGGATGATCGCGCACCACCATTCGTCACCGCTGTCGGCCGCGCGTCAGTAGCTGTCGGAATTTTGGGAGACATCCTGCAACGATAGCAAGCGAGTGCTCATGGCCGCTAACGGGCTCGGCCGCGGTTCGGACCGATGTCAGCTAAATGGCCCTAACTCGGACCATAAGTGAATCCACCTTTGCGCCGCTGCCGAGCCATAGCGGACATCGAAGGGGACTGATCTACGCGTCGCGATTTATGAAAACGCGCCCTAGTCTAGGGTATGTAGCGGAAGTACGCGGCTTTTTGGGGAGGCTCAGGGAAGCCCCGGATTTCAACTAGCCGTGGTGGAGGCTTGCCTTCCATAAGTAGTATCGCAAGATCGTTAAGCACATTTCGTGTTGTGGCGAACGTGTTATGATTTAGTCCGAACAGTTCATCTCCAATTAGACTGACATCAATCGTCCAAAGTCCAGGCAAAACAACTGGCCCGGCATCAGGTACATCTCCTGCGCGCGGGATACCTCCGGCAATACGCTTCGATAGCTGCAAGGCCTTGTCGTTCTTGGATGCGTAAAGTGTAAGCCCCTTAGTGACCTTTGCAACGCCGGAAATGTCTTGAACAAACATGTCTCGGTCGACATCGGGGGCGACCATAATCAACTGCGCGATAGCCGTGGGTGATCGTGTCGCGGCGCTATTTGATAGGGCCTCAACTGCGATCAAGTTCCCCATACTGTGAGCTATCACATCGATGTTGTCATATCCGGCCTTGTAAAGATCGTCGATCACGCGAAGAAAGGCCGTGCGCGAAGCCAACGCGCTTTCTTTGTCATAGAGATAGTCCGCGATATCCCCGCGAGACGGCCATGAGAATAAGATTGTGGTGCCTCTGAACTGAAGATCCCAAGTTATCTGCGCTGCCCGGAAGACGGCGTCGCGGAATTTGGTATTGAAACCATGGACAAACACGAGAGCCTTTTTCTTCTTCGTTGACGCTAGCGTTTTTATCCATTTCGCTTCGTCTGTTTTCTCGATGCTGCGAATAGTAAAATGCTTCGTCGGGTCAAGTGTGTCTCTTCTCAACCTAAATCCGAAGAGCTTAAGGCTCGAGGGCAATTCTATGTTTCCGATGTGGTGTCCTTCAGGCACTCGGAGGCGAACGATCCCGACACTCAGATCAGGGTTGCGCTCGCCTGTGTAGCCGCTGACAGCAGTCCAGCCGTTTAAGCTGTAGACAGGAGGTCCATCGCTTGTGAATGCGGGCTGGGGATGGCCTTCGACATCGGGGGGAGTGTCCGACTGTTTGCGGTTCGTTGCATAGAAAAACTCAACGATACGTGTGTCGATTCTGGAGTCTTGCGCTGCGCTTTCTACGGATTTGTCCGTATCCTTGGCCCCGCTCGCTGTACTTTGATTCCCTTTCTGATTCGCGCCGCCTTGGATATCCGGGTCTATTTTGGTGCCGCCGGGTTTAATCGTCGGCCTGATCGGGGCTGCTATCACATCAAAAGGCGCGCGCCATGGCTCATCATCTGCCAGCGTGACGGGCCTAAACCTCTCGATAGAAATCCATTGAACTGAGTTGGAGTCAGTGAGGAACTTCCAGTAACTCTCATACTGTGTGTTCTGAATCAAAAAAGTCACGCTATTTGGTTCACGCTCGCGCTCCGATGCCGATAGGCAGCCTCGTAGCCGGTCCGAAAAGCGAACGTATCTCCCAACGAAATTTTTGGCAGCTTCCGGCTGGACAATTGCCGGCATTCGCTCTGGGGCCTTCCGCGAAAACGCTTCGCAAATTTGAAGGACGTCTCGCTCGGCGACGATCGGTTGCGCGTAGCTGCTCCCGAAGCTCGTTGCGAAAGCAATTGACCAAACAGCCAAGTATTTCAACCAATGCTGGGGCACGGCACTCCCCTCAAAATGAAAATGCAAGAGACCGAGCAGGCGTTCATCGCGGAGTTTCTCTTCGTCCAGTGGGGGCTCCCCAGCGGCCCCGCTCGGTAGTATGCAGTCGTCGTCGGACATCGGCTGTTGAGAGTTGGGAAGGCCGGGCCTCATTGCCGCGCTCCAGCAAAGGTGTTGCAGCTCTTCACCAATCCGGTTGCGTAACCGACATCGAACCAATGATGGCGCTGCGCAGCGCTGCCATGAGTGAACGAGTCAGGCACTACGTACCCCAAGGCACTTTTCTGCAGGGTGTCATTGCCTAGTGCTTCTGTCGTGCGAATTGCCGCTGCTATGTCGCTCGCGTTGATCTTCGCTTTCTCTTTAATTTTACGCGCCCAAATGCCGGCGAGACAATCGGCCTGCAACTCGAGAAGAACTTGTAACCGGTTTCTCTCCGCCTCCGTTTCCATGCTCCCTTGAAGCTCGCGCACTTTTGGCATAATTCCCAGCAAGTTCTGAACGTGGTGTCCGATTTCGTGGGCTATCACATAGGCCTGAGGAAGTTGACAGTCGGCGCCGCTCGAATCGCAGGCGTGAAGGTCAGTCTGCATCTCTTGGAAGAACGAAAGGTCGAGGTAGACTTTCTGATCATCAGGACAATAGAATGGTCCCATGATTTTCTCGGCTAATCCGCAGGCCGCGTAGGTGGCGCTTGTGTACAGGACGAGACGGGGTGGCCGATAAGTTAGGCGATCGGATGCGAAGATTGCCTGCCAGACCTCCTCCGTGCTGCCCAGAACTCGCGAAACGAAGAGATACATTTTGTCGCGCGGTGCACCGGTCTGGTCGCCCGACTTCGCTGGAAGCTCAGCATAAAGCCACGCGGCTTGCGCGTCATCGCTACTCGTTGTTGCCGTGAATCCTTCACCGAATAGGCGAGCCCGCATGAAGCTGCCAACCTCGATCTGTTCAGTTTGAGCCACGCCATGACGTTGGTGCGGCCGGACGGTTATTGGCTCCTGATAGCCGACCGTCATTTCCGTCGGAGGATTAAAGACAACTGAACCCGGACCAATCTTGTCGACTTGGTTACGGAGGATGGCAGCGGGGTCTATCGCTGCTGGGCGAACCGCCCAAGCTAAGCCGCCTGTGCAAAGCACCCAGACAGCCACTGCTATCGAAACAAGCGGTCCTTTGGGCATTGCCGGCCCCCGGCGCTCACGATCCGTGCGAAAAGAGCATTCCAGGGTTGTATGTTCAATGAAATATTTCACACTTTGCGCGCGGCATAGGTGCAAGCGATCGGGCCGCCGAATTGTTCCTCCGCGGACCTAAGCGCGTGGGCTACGATGCAAAGGCCCCAACCACTTGGAGACTATCCGTTTTTTGACCGGACATTGGCGCGACGGCCTGTTCGCGAAGCGTCGTTCTCAGGCCGCGGCTTTGAGGGATTGCTCGCGATAGGCCCAGGGCAGTAGCTGGTCGATGTCGCGACTTGGATGTTCGTTGACGATTCTCGTCAGGACGTCGTTGAGATAGGCAAGCGGGTCGATGCCGCGGATTAATCGTTCGACCGTATTGTTGTGGAGTTCGACGCGGTCGTCATCGATGAAGCGCGTTGAGCCTTGCCAGCGCGAGAGGGTGTCGAGCGCTGGATGATGTGTGCGATGGCTAAAATCCGAAGAACTCACTTTGAGCACAATTGGTCCGCTGCGCTGTCTCGGAAGCGGACTTCCCATCCGGCCCGCTGTGAGTGCAAACCCTAGCTTGCGCCAAACGCCTTGAAGGTGATGATGGTGAGGGTGTCCTGGATGCCCGGCAGCACCTGCACCTTCTCGTTGATGAAGTGGCCGATGTCGGTGTCCTTGTCGACGTAGAACTTCACCAGCAAATCGTAATGGCCGGCCGTGGAGTAGATCTCGGAGGCGATCTCGGCTTCGGCAAGCGCGTTGGCGACCGTGTAGGACTGGCCGAGCTTGCATTTGATCTGGACGAAAAAAGGAACCATTGCAGTCACTCCGAAGGCATATCTGGCGGCTAGAGCCATTTCCGCTCCGATGAAATCGGAACGGGGCTCTAGATTCTAGTTTTGACGCGTTTTCTTCACGCGAACCGGTATCCACTTCGCTCGAAAACGCTCTAATAGGCCAAAACCGGCCGGATTTAGCAAGCAAACTTGCTGCCCTCGGGCGCAAGCGAACTTGCCGCCCCCCGGCATGCGCGCTAGGACGGACCATGGTCCCGAGGAAGCGGAAAATCGCCCCATGACGACGCCCGTGGCGCTCACCATCGCCGGCTCCGATTCGAGCGGCGGCGCCGGCATCCAGGCCGACCTGAAGACCTTTGCCGCGCTCGGCGTCTATGGCGCCTCCGCGATCACGGCCCTGACCGCGCAGAACACGCGCGGCGTCACCGGCATCCACGCGGTGCCCGCCGACTTCGTCACCGCGCAGATCGATGCCGTGTTTTCCGATCTCGAGGTCGGCGCGGTGAAGATCGGCATGGTGGCGCAGGCCGCCAGCATCGATGCGATCGCAGCGGCGCTGTCGCGCTGGAAGCCCGAGCATATCGTGCTCGATCCCGTGATGGTCGCAACCTCCGGCGATCGCCTGCTCGCCGCGGAGGCGGTGGAAGCCCTGCGCAAGAAACTGATGCCGCTGGCGTCGGTGATCACGCCTAATCTGCCCGAGGCCGCGGCTCTGCTCGACGAGCCCGTCGCGACACGCGAGGCCGAGATCGAGAGCCAGGGACGCCGGCTGCTGGCGCTGGGCTGCCGCGCGGTCCTGATCAAGGGCGGGCACGGCAAGGGCGCCGAAAGCATCGACTATCTCGTCGAGGCCGAGAACACGATCGCGCTTGCGGCGCCGCGCGTCGCCACCCGCAACACCCACGGCACGGGGTGCTCGCTGTCCTCGGCCGTCGCGGCGGGGCTTGCCAGGGGCGAGGATCTCGAGCGCGCCGTGCGGAACGCCAAGGCCTGGATCAGCGCAGCGATCGCGGCCGCCGACCGCTTCAGCGTCGGCCACGGCCACGGGCCGGTCCATCATTTCCACAAATTTTACTGATCCGGGCCGCCAGCGGCGCGCGGGACCGCTGCCGTTAACCTGATCAGCCATCGGTTCGGGGGTCTTGCGGAGGCCGTTGCGGCGTCATGTCGCCTGATTGTCGCATGCGACTGATATTCGCGGGACGGGCGAGGCGAGGTTTGATTCGTATCCGAGGGTGCCTCAAAGGTTCATTGGTCATCCCCCTGTCACGGGATATTGTTACAGGCTGTCGCATGGGAAGTTACGATGTGAGTGACGAGAGCCCTGAAAGGCGCTTTCGCACGTTGTTCATCTCCGACGTTCATCTCGGAGCCCGCGGTTCTCAAGCCGACCTGCTGCTCGACTTCCTGCGATACCACGATGCCGACACGATCTATCTCGTCGGAGACATCGTCGACGGCTGGGCGCTGAAATCGAGCTGGCACTGGCCGCAATCGCATAACGACCTGGTCCAGAAGCTGCTCCGCAAGGCGCGCAAGGGCGCCAAGGTCATCTACATTCCCGGCAATCACGACGAGTTCCTGCGCAACTATTACGGCACGCATTTCGGCGGCATCGACGTGGTCGAGAACACCGTCCACACCGGCGTGGACGGCAAGCGCTATCTCGTCATCCACGGCGACATCTTCGACCTCGTGGTGCAGAACGCGCGCTGGCTCGCCCATCTCGGCGACAAGGCCTATGACTTCGCGATCCAAATGAATCGCTTCGTCAACTTCTTCCGGCGCATGTTCAAAGTGCCGTATTGGTCACTGTCGCAATGGGCCAAGCAGAAGGTCAAGAACGCCGTCAACTATATCGGCGCGTTCGAGCAGGCGCTCGCCGCCGAGGCGCGGCGTCACGACGCCGACGGCGTGATCTGCGGCCACATCCACTATGCCGTGATCCGCGACGAGGGCGGCATCCGCTACATGAATTGCGGCGACTGGGTCGAGAGCTGCACGGCGCTGGTCGAGCATGACGATGGTCATTTCGAGATCATCACCTGGGCGGATCAGGCGCGGAAGCCGGCACAGGTCCCGCAGGTCGCAGCAAGGGCCGCTTGATGCGCATCCTGGTCGCGACCGACGCCTGGCACCCGCAAGTCAATGGTGTGGTTCGGACGCTGACCAAGCTCGCAGACGCCGCCGAGGGGCTCGGTGTCGAGTTCACGTTCCTGACGCCGCAATCGTTCCGCACCTTTGCGATGCCGAGCTACCGCGACGTGCGGCTCGCCATGCCGCGCCCGGCGCGGATCGCGAAGCTGATCGAAGAGGCGTGCCCCGACAGCATCCACATTGCAACGGAGGGGCCGATCGGCCTGATGGTCCGCCGCTACTGCCGCCAGCGCAAGCTGCCGTTCACGTCCAGCTTCCACACCCGCTTTCCCGAATATGTCCGCGCCCGCGTGCCGGTTCCGGAATCCCTGATCTGGCGGGCGCTGCGCCGATTTCACGCGCCCAGCCGTGCCGTGATGGCGGCAACGCCGGCGCTCGCCCGCGAGCTTGGCGAGCGCGGCTTTGACAACGTCGTGCTGTGGCCGCGCGGCGTCGACACTAGCCTGTTCCATCCCCGTGGGATCGACCTCTGCCTGCCGGCGCCGGTGTTTCTCTCGGTCGGCCGGATCGCGGTGGAGAAGAACCTCGAGGCGTTTCTCGATCTCGATCTGCCCGGCACCAAGGTGATCGTCGGCGACGGCCCGGCGCGGGTCGCGCTGGAAGAAGCCTATCCGGATGCGATCTTCCTGGGCGAGAAGCACGGCGAGGCGCTGGCGGCAATCTATGCGGCCGCCGACGTGTTCGTGTTCCCCAGCAAGACCGACACGTTCGGCCTGGTCCTGCTGGAAGCGCTCGCCAGCGGCCTGCCGGTCGCGGCCTTCCCGGTGAAGGGCCCCCGCGACGTGATCGGCGATGCACCGGTCGGCGCCCTCGATCACGATCTGCGCAACGCCTGCTTCGCGGCGCTCGACGTGTCCCGGCAGGACTGCGTCGAATTCGCCGCCAATTACACCTGGGAGGCCTCGGCGAGGGCGTTTGTGGACAGCATCAAGGCGGTTGGCGCGGTGCTTCCAGGCAGGAATGGGGCGGAGCAGGTTAGTTTCGTAGCCTGAAAACCAAGGTCCATCTTGCCCCGCGCCTCGTCCGGCGCGATAACATTAGGCATGACCGAACAGCTCCTCCCGATCGGCCCTGCCGATATCGATGCAGCAGCACGCGTGATCGCGCCCTTCGCCATCCGCACCCCGCTGTTGTCCTTTCCCGTGCTCAACGAGCGCGTCGGCGCAAAGGTCTTCCTGAAGCCGGAGATGCTCCAGCGCACCGGCTCCTTCAAGTTCCGCGGCGCCTTCAACAAGGTCGCGTCGATCCCGCAGGACAAGCGCGCCGGCGGTGTCGTCGCGTTCTCGTCCGGCAACCACGCCCAGGGCGTGGCGGCGGCTGCCAAGATCCTCGACATGCACGCGACCATCGTGATGCCCGCGGATGCGCCGCTGTCGAAGCGCGAGCGCACCAAATCCTACGGCGCCGAGGTCGTGCTGTACGATCGCGACCGCGACGACCGCGAGGCGATCTCGCGCGGCATCGCCGAGAAGCGCGGCGCGACGCTGGTCAGGCCCTATGACGATCCGTTCGTGATCGCGGGGCAGGGCACCGCAGGTCGTGAGATCGCGGAGGACATGGCTGCGCTCGGCCTCAGTCCCGACATCGTGGTGGCACCGGCCTCCGGCGGCGGCCTGATCGCGGGCGTCGCCACAGCCGTGAAGGCGCGCTATCCGCTCGCCGAGATCGTGGTGGCCGAGCCCGAGGCGTTCGACGATCACGGCATTTCGCTGACCGCAGGCCACCGTGAGCCGCACGGGCCCGCGGGCCGCACCATCTGCGATGCGCTGATGGCCCTGATCCCCGGCGAGATGACCTTTGCGATCAACAGCAAGCTCTTGGCGCGCGGCGTGACTGCGTCGGACAAGGAAGTCGGCGCGGCGGTGGCGTTCGCCTATCGCGAGCTGAAGCTCGTGGTCGAGCCGGGCGGTGCGGTGGGCCTTGCCGCGCTGCTGGCGGGTCGTCTCGACGTCGCCGGCAAGAACGTTGTCATCGTGCTCTCCGGCGGCAATGTGGATGCGGATCTGTTTGCCGAGCTGGTTGCTTAGGTTTCGGACCTTCTAACATGAGGAAGGGGTAGAGCGTCGCCGCTCTGCCCCTTTGTCGTTTCGCTTGTGGCGATCAGCGCATGAAGCCGCGGTGATTGTTGCCGCCGCCCATGGAGGGCGCCTGGTTCATCGACTGCCGGAAGTTGTTGCCGCCGTTGTTGACCACACGGTTGGTCGCATTGAATTGCGGGCGGTTGTTCTGCTGGTTGTTCTGGACCTGCACCTTGTTCACCGGGTTGTTGTTGAGCTTCACGCCGTTGTTGACGCGGATCGGGTTGTTCTGCGTCTGAACGACCGGCTTCGTATCGACAGTCGTGCCACCCTTGCCGACATTCACCGGCATGCTGACGATCTTGCCAGGCGTGCCTTTGGTCGTACCGTTATTGTTGCTGCCGCCGTTCTGCGTATTGTTGGTCGCGGGCAGCGTCACGATCTTGCCGGTGCCGCCATTGGTATTGGTCGTGTTGGTCGGCGCAGGCAGGGTGACGATCTTGCCCGGGGTCTGCGACGGCGTGCCGTTCGGCTGGTTGTTGCCCGCCGGCAGGTTGACGACCTGACCGCCATTGCCGAGCTTGCCGATGACGTTGCTGTCCACCGGCTTCTGCACAACCGGCAGATTGCCATTCATCTGCCCACCGCCATTGCCCTGCTGCATCAGCGGCATGTATTTGGGCTGGCCGAGATTGCTGACCTTGAACGTCGGAGCAATGTTCTGCGGCGCCAGGAACTTGCTCGCCTGCATCAGGGGGATCAGCTTTGGCTGCACCTGGAGCTTCAGCGCGACTTGCGCATAGGGGCTGTTGCCGTAGCTGTCATAGAAGCTCTTGTAGCCGAGCGGGGAGTTCGCGAGCACCGCCTTGTGCCAGGCCTGCGTGATCAGCAGGTTCGAGAGCAGCCAGCGGATGTGGTCGCACAGCGGGTCGTGCGGGTACATCTGGATGAACTCCTGATAGTACTCCGGACGTCCCTCGGACACGACGTAGTCATAGGCCTGGCGCGTCGAACGGCCCGGCAGGTTGGAGGCCATCTGCACGACAGGCGCATTCACCGGCGCGCGGGTGGCGGCAACGGCGGTGTCGCCGAAGAAGGTGAAGTCCGAGGTCAGCGACGAGCTTTCCCACGGGATCTGCGCGCCGCTGGTGGTCTGGTTCACTTCCAGGCGCACGCGCTTGAACAGCTGCTCGATCGGCACGTTGGGCTCGCGTGCGACGTTGAGGAAGGCCTGGGTGTAGGGGCTGTGGCCGTTGGTGCCGTCCTGTGCTTCCGCACCCGGCGCGGTCGAGTAGCCGACGATCGAGCCGTTCGGCGCATCGACGATGGCCAAGCCGCGGCCGGCGTCGTTGACATCAGGGAACGGATTGTTGCGGCAGGCATCGAGGATGACGATGCGCATGCGGCTCGGGATCGTCTCCAGCGTCGACATCACGTCGACGAGGCGTACCGAGTTGCTCACGAGCTCGGTCGGGCTGGAGACCTTGGCATCGACGGGAACGAGATAGTTCTCGCCGGCGAGCTGCACGCCGTGACCGGCGTAGTAGACCATGGCGACCGTGTTCGGACCACGCGCGGAGACCTTGGCGGAAAAGTCCTGAACGACGCGGAGCATGTCGTTCTGGGTCAGGTCGGTCGCGGCGACCACCTCGAAGCCGGCGGAGTTCAGAAACTGCGCCATCGACTCCGCGTCATTGTCGGGGTTTTGGAGCTGCGGCGCGTTCTTGTAGTTGGAATTGCCGATCACCAGCGCGAGCCGCTGCTCCGGCCCTTGCAGCGCGATGGGGGCAGGCTGGACCGGGGCGACCTGCGCGGAAGCAGGGCCGCAGGCGAAGCCGAACAGGCTTCCCACGAGGCTGGCCGTCATCAGGAAAGGCTTTAGGCGGAACATGGCGTGCTCCTCTGGCACTCATCTCGATGCGAGATTGGTTGCGAGGAAGCGTGGTCACGTTCGAGCCGGTGGTCCGTGATCGCAATCACCATGGTAAGCTGCGTGATCTGAATCACGCTTTGGAACCTGCTTTGGTGAACGGCCGATGACCGGCCGCGCCGGTTCGGCCCGCGAAGACCATGCTTTTGGGACATGCCGTCACATGCTCGGCAAGCTCTCGCGCCCGGAAATCCATCGCGCGGCGGCGGCGAGCTTTGGTGTGGTGCAGGTCGGCGACAGCAGGGACTATGGATGCCTCCTGATCAGGAAGGGCGTGATCTGAATCGCGATGAGATTGGGGCGAACGGTCATCGCGCTTCAGGCTGCTGTCTGAACATATCTCCGCGCTAGCCCCGCCCCACCAGATGAGCCGCCGAGCGCCAGGCGTGCTGCGACAGGGCTTCGAGGTTTCGCACCGCCTCGACACGAAGCAGGGCGGCGTCGGCGGTCAGGGTTCCATTGGCCACCGCACCGAGCGTCGCTATGCGATGGGTGCGCAGCATTTCGGCGAGCTGTGTCGTACAACGCTCGAGCTCGGCGATCGCCTCGTCGGGCGGGTCGGCGCGCGGACCGGCCGTGGCGTCGCCGGCACGCGAGGCGGGTACGGAGTGCAGCGATCCGTCGACGCGGGGCGGCAGCGCCACGCCGCGCGCAATCGCAGCCGCGCTTCGCATGACTTCGGCACATAGCTCTCCGGCGCGGATGTCCTCCGGTCCGCCTGCCACCGAAGCGAAATTGTTTCCTCCACTTGCGACGTCCGTCAGCCGGGACGCGTGGTCGAGGGCGTGCAGCGTGCTCGTCAGACGCTGTTGCTCGTCGTCGGTCTCAGGCGGTCCAGCTACATCCGACAGGAATATTTGTGCCTGGCGCACGGCATCGGCCGCCTCCTCTACGGATACAGCGTCCTTCCCCAGACGTATCGATCCAGCGCGGCCGGCCAGTTTCGTCTCGACCGAACTGCACACCGTCAAGAGCACGCGCGCGATCGTGCGCCGTACCGCTTCCACCGCCACGATCGGGGTCTCAAGCGCCGAAGGATCGAGACATCGCGCCAGCGGCGAGCCGCGCTCGGGCAGAATCCGTTCGACCAGTCGCGTGAACGGGTTGATCAGGGGCAGCAGGACCGCGACACCGACGACGTTGAAGGCCGTGTGGTAGCCGGCCAGCAGCGTGACGCCGTCGATCGTGTCAGAGGCGCGCAGCAGCAAGGGCGTTACTATGGGAAAAGCCACCAACGCGATGAGTGCGGCAATCAGCTTGAAAAGAACGTAGGCGATGGCCAGCCGCTTCGCGGTCGGGCTCGCGCCAATCGCGGCCAGGGCGGAACTCGTCGCTGTTCCGATGTTCTGGCCGATGATCAGGGCGCAGGCCTGGTCCAACCCGATCGCGCCCGCGAAATAGGCGGACAGGGTCACCGCGATCGCGGCCGTCGACGATTGCATCAGCGCGGTCATGACCAATCCGATCACGACCAGCGCCAGCACGCCGAAGAGGCCCGACCACCATGACACCCCGGGACTGCCGAGAACTGCGGGCAGGTCCGCCGGGTGCAATCGTTCAGCCAGCCCGCCCATGCCCTGCTGCAGGGTCGTCAAGCCGAACAGCACAAGTCCGAAGCCGGCGAGCGCGGCGCCGACCCCGGAGATTCGTCCCCTGCCGAGAAGCTTGGTCAGCGCGCCGACGAAGATCATCGGCAGCGCCGCGGCCGTGAGCGAGACGCGGACGCCGATCAGCGCGACCAGCCAGCCGGTCCCGGTGGTGCCGATATTCGCGCCGAAGACGAGGCTCAACCCTTGCTGGAAGGTCAAGAGGCCGGCGCTGACGAGACCGATCGTCGTCATGGTCGTTGCGCTGGAGGACTGCACCAGCAGCGTGACCACGGCTCCCCAAAACGAGCCAAGCAGCGGCGTCGACGCAGCCTTGCCGAGCACCGTGCGTAGCGCAGAGCCGGCCAGCGTCTTCAGGCCATCCGTCATCACGGTCATGCCGAGCAGGAAGAGACCTACCCCGCCGAGCGTCGAGATCGCCGTGGACATGTGCGCTCCTTCCGACAGGGCACCATGAATAGCGAAGCAGACAGTACAGCAACGGAGTGCTGATAGGTCGGATCAATCATTGCACGATGGTCGGGCTGCCCGCGTTTCGGATGGGCGTGATCAGCCGGGAACACGTCATCAAATCGGTCCAGCCGCCCGATCGCCGCGAGCCAACGCATAACGATTCCGCGAAAGCCGGCATGGCTGCGTGTGAGGGATTTGATCGAGGCAGCGAATAGTCTCGCACTCGAATTTGAGTGGCCTGTCTGAACCTTACTGTTTATGGTCGATCCATGTCGCGCCTTATGTGTCTATCCATTGCTGTCGTCCTGTCGCTGCTGCCCGCCAACGCGTCTGCTGCGTCATCTCAAAAACGGCCCAAGCAGGCTTGGCATGGTTACGGCTTCCTGCCGGGCTATCGCCAGCCGCTCAGCAACAGCATTCCGCTCTACAAGCAGAAGGAGGCGATGCGGCGCATGTCGCGCAGCGACCGCCGCCATTGGTACATCGACCCGGTCCCGCAGTATTACGGCTGGGATGGCGAATGGCGCTATTTCGGCCGGCCCGGCTTCGGCGGCGGCCGCTACAATGGCGGCAGCTTCGGACCGTGCTGGACGCGGACCCCGATCGGCGCGGTCTGGAACTGCGGCTGATCGGCCTCGCATCGCCTCGCGGAACGCTTCGCGCGGCCAGATTTCAATCGTAACCGAAACCGGTTCGGCTGAAACCGGGCTGTCTTTCCGGTGTCCTAGTACCCGGAATCAGAGCTGAGTGATACGGCGGCCTTTGAAACGGCGTTGACGGACCTTTTTCTTGGTCCAGACGAAGGGCTCGGCTCTGTCGTTGTATGCGTTGACG